>JAUYMC010000082.1 GCA_030699545.1 Gemmatimonadales bacterium
CTCGAGGTCCTCGAGGCCGCCGGCATCGAGACGGCGCTCGGCCCTCCGCTGCACGCCGCCGCCGCCGCGGCGCAGAACGCGCCCTTTCTCATCACCCGGCTCCAGACGGAGCGTCCCTTCGTCGCGCTGAAGCTCGCGACCTCGATTGACGGACGGATCGCCGACCTGCGCGGCCGCTCGCAGTGGATCTCCGGCGCCGAAGCGCGCGACTACGTGCACTGGCTGCGCGCGGGCTTCGATGCCATCGGGGTGGGCGGCACCACGGCGCTCACCGACAATCCGCAGCTCACCGCCCGCGGCGGCATCACGCCGCGCACGCCGCCGGTCCGGATCGTGTTCGACCGCCGCGCCATGCTGAACGCGGGCGTTCAGCTGGTGCAGAGCGCGCGCGCGGTCCCTACCTGGGTCGTTTCCTCCCCCGAGGCGCCCGCCGCCAACGTGTCGGTGCTCGAAGCCAACGGCGTCCGCGTCTTTCGTCCGGAAGCGTTGTCGCAGGCGTTCGCCCAGCTGCGGCTGGCCGGCATTCAATCGCTGCTGTGCGAAGGCGGGGGCGCGCTGGGAACCAAGCTCCTCGCCGAGGGACTCGTCGACCGGCTGTACTGGGTCCAGGCGCCGGTGTGGCTGGGGCAGGGCGCCGTGCCCGCTTTCCCCGGCGTGCCGGAGGTTCCCCTCGACGAAGCGCCCCGCTGGGTGGTCGTGGAGCGCCGACCGCTCGGGCCTGATACATTACTCGTCTTGGACCGTCGGCTATGTTTACCGGAATCGTAGAGCGGGTGGGACGCATCGCGTCCGTGGCGCAGAACAACGGCGTGGAACTGCGTGTAACGGCGCTGTTTAAGGGCCTGCGCAAGGGAGAGAGCGTCGCCGTAAACGGTGCCTGCCTGACCGTCGAGCGCGTGATGAAGGGCGGGTTTACGGTTCACGCCGTCGCCACCACCCTCGGCCGCACGTTGATCGGCGAATGGGCCAAAGGACGGCCGGTGAACCTGGAGCGCGCCCTCCGGGCCAGCGACCGGCTGGGCGGCCATTTCGTGCAAGGCCATGTCGACGGGGTGGGGACGGTGCGCCGAGTGGCCGAGCAGGAGGATGCCTTGCTGGTGGACGTGCAGGTGCCGGCGGAGGTCGCGGAGTATCTGATCCCGCGCGGCGCGGTGACGGTCGATGGCGTGAGCCTGACGATCAACGCGCTCCCCGCCGCCGGGGGGGGGGGGGTGATGCAAATCTCGCTCGTGCCCTACACGCGCACGCACACGACGCTGGGCCGGCTGGCCGCGGGGGACCGGGTTCACGTCGAGGCCGACGTTCTGGGAAAGTATGTGAGGCAGCTATGCCGTTCGGACCAGTAGAGCAGGCGATCGCGGACATCCGCGCCGGCAAGCTCGTCATCGTCGCCGATGACGAGCGGCGCGAGAACGAAGGGGACCTCGTGGGCGCGGCCGACACGGTCACGCCCGCGATGATCAACTTCATGGCGACGCACGCGCGCGGCCTCATCTGCCTGCCGCTCACGCCGTCGCGCTGCCTGCAGCTCGGTTTGCCGCAGATGACCGAGTACAACTCCGAGTCGCACGAAACCGCCTTTACCATCAGCATCGACGCCGCGGCGCGCTTCGGCGTGACCACCGGCATCTCGGCGGCTGACCGGGCGGCGACGATCCGGGTGGCGATCGATCCCTCGACCTCGCCCGGGGATCTGCGCCGGCCGGGCCATGTCTTCCCGCTGCGCGCCCGTCCCGGCGGCGTGCTGCAGCGCGTCGGCCAGACCGAAGCGAGCGTGGACCTCGCGCGTCTCGCCGGGTTCTATCCGGCGGGCGTGATCTGCGAAATCCTGAACGACGACGGCTCCATGGCGCGGCGCGCCGACCTCGAGCGCTTCGGCGAGCGCCACGGGCTGACGTTCATCACCGTCGCGCAGCTCGTCGCCTACCGCCTGGCGCACGAGCGGCTCGTGCATCGGGTCGCGGAGGCGCGGCTGCCGACGCCGTTCGGCGAATTCCGGATCGTCGGGTATCGCAACGACGTGGACGAGGCCGAGCACGTCGCGATCGTGTACGGCGACGTCGCCGGGCAGCGCGACGTGCTGGTCCGGATGCACTCCCGCTGTCTCACGGGCGACGTCTTCGGCTCGGCGCGCTGTGACTGCGGCTGGCAGCTGCACAGCGCCATGCGGATGATCGCGGCGGAAGGGCGCGGCGCCATCGTGTATCTCGATCAGGAAGGCCGGGGCATCGGTCTCCTGAACAAGCTCAAGGCGTACGAGCTCCAGGACGCCGGCGACGACACCGTCGAGGCCAACGAGAAGCTCGGCTTCAAGTCCGACCTGCGGAACTACGGCATCGGCGCCCAGATCCTGCTCGACCTCGGGCTCAGCGCGATCCGCGTGCTGACCAACAATCCCATGAAGCTTATTGGCCTGGAAGGGTACGGGCTCGAGATCGTCGAGCGCCTGCCCATCGTGCCGGCGCCCTCCGACGAGAATCGGGCCTATCTCGACGCGAAGCGGGACAAGCTGGGCCATTTCCTCACCCACTAGCGTGCCGTCCCGGCGCGTCGCGGTTCTCGTCAGCCGCTTCAACGAAAACGTGACCACGCGGCTGCTCGACGGCGCGCGGGACGCGCTGCGCCGCGCCGGGATTCCCGACGCCAACATCGACGTGCACTGGGTGCCCGGCGCCTTCGAGCTGCCGGTGGCGGCCGAGGCGGCGGCGGCGGGCGGGCGGTACGACGCGCTCGTGGCGCTCGGCTGCGTGATCCGCGGCGAGACGGCGCACTTCGAGTACGTCGCCGGCGAGGCCGCGCGCGGCCTGGGCAACGTCGCTCTGGCCCACCGCATCGCGATCGGATTCGGCGTGCTCACGACGGAGACCGAGGAGCAGGCGTTGGCGCGGGTCGGTAAAGGCGCCGAGGCGGCGCAGGCGGCCCTCGAGACGGCGGACGTACTCGAGAGGCTCGGTGCAGCGCCCCGAGACTAGGGCGCGCGCGCGCGCCCTCCAGCTCCTGTACGCGTGGGAACTCACCGGTGAGCCGTCCATCGAGCGGGTCGTCGCCCGCGTCGCCGTGCTGTACGGCGGCGCGCCCGACGGATACGACCGCGGCGCCGATCTCGCCGCCCGCGCCGTCGCGGGCCGAGCCGACTACGACCGCCGCGTGGCCGACGCGGCGGAGCACTGGCGCCTCGAGCGCGTCGGCCTGATCGAGCGCAACATCCTGCGGCTCGCCCTCGCCGAGCTGGAAGAAGGCGTCACGCCGGCGCGAGTGGTCATCGACGAAGCGGTGAAGCTGGCGCACTGGTTCGCGGGGGCGAAGGCCCCCGCGTTCATCAACGGCGTCCTCGATGCCGTCGCCCGTGACGCGGGCGCGCTGTGAACATCCTGCTCGTCAACTGGAACGACCGCCTGAACCCGCAGGCGGGCGGCGCCGAGATTCACCTCCACGCGCTGTTCGGCCGCCTCGCCGCGTGGGGCCACGCGGTGGAGCTGATCGCGAGCGGTTGGCCCGGCGCGCCGGCGCGGGCCGAGCTCGACGGGATGCGCGTGCGGCGCGTGGGCGGCCGCCACAGCTTTGCGCTCCGGGGCCGGGGGGCCGTGCGGCAGGCGCTGCGCGAGCGGTCCTTCGACGTCGTCGTGGAAGACGTCAACAAGCTGCCGCTCTACCTCCCCACGCTCACCGCGCTGCCGTTCGTGACGATCGTGCCGCACCTCTTCGGGACGACGGCGTTCGCCGAGGCCCGCTGGCCGGTCGCCGCCGTCGTCTGGGCGGCGGAACGCCCGATTCCGCGGGTGTATCGCCGCTCCGCCTTCCACGTGATTTCCGAGAGCACGCGCGACGATCTGGTGGTGCGGGGCGTCCCCGCCGGCCGCATCACGGTCATTCATCCGGGCGTGGACGCGGCGTGGTACTGCCCCGATCCCTCCACGCCGCGCGCCGCCGCCCCCGTATTCTTGTATGTGGGCCGCCTCAAGCGTTATAAAGGAGTGGAGTTTGCGCTCCGGGCCCTCGCGGCGGCGCGCGCCGTCCGGTCCGACGTGACGCTGGAGATCTGTGGGCAGGGCGACGACCGGTCGCGGCTCGAGGGTCTTGCCCGCGCGCTGGGCCTCGAGGGGGCGGCGCGGTTCCTCGGCTTCGTCTCCGAGGAGGAGAAACGCCGGTTGCTGCGCCGGGCGTGGGCCGTGGTGTTCCCGAGTCCCAAGGAAGGGTGGGGCATCAGCAACGTCGAGGCGGCCGCCTGCGGGACGCCGGCGATCGCCTCCGACAGCCCCGGCCTGCGCGAGTCGGTGCGCCATGAGGTGACCGGCTATCTCGTGCCGCATGGCGATTGGCGGGCGCTGGCCGACCGCATGCTCGCGCTCGCGGCGGATCGCCCGCTCGTCGAGCGGCTGGGACAGGGCGCGCGGCGCTTTGCCGAGGGGCTGTCGTGGGATGCGGCGGCGCGCGCCACGGAAGCGCACCTGCAGCGGGTGATCGACGAAGGGAGAAGGGGAGAATCAGCATGAAGGTCCGCGACCTCGTCGCGCGGCAGCGCGACGCGCTCCAGCTCGAAATCCTCACCGGCGAGGCGGGCCTCGACCGGGAGGTGCCGTCGGCGGAAGCGTCGAGCCCCGGCCTCGTGCTGGCCGGCTACACGGCGCGATTCTCCGGGATCGACCGGATTCACATTCTGGGCGAAACGGAGATCACGTATCTCGCGGCGCTGGACCCCGCCGCGCGGCAGAAAGCGATTCACGCGTTCTTCTCGTACGAGCTGCCGTGCGTGTTCGTGAGCAAGGGCCAGCAGCCGCCCGACGACCTGGTGGAGCTGGCCAAGAGCCGCAACATCGCGGTGATCCGCAGCCGCCTCAAGACGGCGGAGTTCTACCGCCGGCTGAAGCCGTTTCTCGACGACGCCTTCGCGCCCAGCACGACGGTGCACGGGTCGCTCGCGGACGTCTTCGGCGTCGGGCTGCTGTTCCAGGGACGCTCCGGCATCGGCAAGAGCGAGTGCGTGCTCGATCTGGTGGAGCGCGGCCACCGGCTCGTGGCGGACGACGTCGTGCACATCACGCGGCGCGGCAATCACGTGCTCATCGGGCGCGGGCACGAGGTATCGCGCCATTACATGGAAATCCGCGGCGTGGGGTTGATCGACATCAACGCCCTCTTCGGCGTCCGCTCCGTGCGCCAGCAGAAACGCCTCGAGGTGGTGGTGCAGCTCGAGGATTGGGACACCGCGCGCGAGTACGACCGCACCGGCCTGGATCACCAGGAGACGGAGCTGCTCGGCGTCCGGCTGCCGCTCGTGACGGTGCCGCTCAATCCGGGGAAGAACCTGACCGTCGTCTGCGAGGTGGTGGCGATGAATCATCTGCTGCGCTACAGCGGAGTCGATTCCGCCACCGCGTTCAACGAACGGCTGATCAAGCGCATGCGGGAAAAGGGAGAAGTGCAGCGCTACCTCGAGGAGGACTATGAGTGAGCTGCGCGGCGTGATCGTCTCGCACGCGGCGGTGGCGGACGCGCTCGTCGCGGCCGTCGCGGCGATCACGGGCATCCGCGACGCGCTCGTGGCGATCTCCAACGAAGGCTGCGGCAACGACGCCCTCGCCGAGCGGCTGCGCGACGCGGTCGGCGCCGGCCCCGCGGTGCTGTTCGTGGACCTGCCCGGCGGCTCCTGCCTCACGAGCGCGGCGCGCTACGCCAAGCACCACGCCGACGTCGCCGTCGTCACCGGCGTCAATCTCGCCATGCTGCTCGACTTCGTGTTTCACCGCGACGTCGCCCCCGCGGATGCGGCGCGGCGCGCCGTGGACGCGGGCGCCAAGGCGATTCGCGTCACCGCCGCATGAGTCTCGCGCTCTATCGGATCGACGACCGGCTCATCCATGGGCAGGTCGTCGTCGGCTGGGGTCAGCCGCTCGACGTCGCCTTCATCGTCCTGGTGGACGATGAAGTCCGCGAGAGCGAGTGGGAGCAGGACCTGTACCGGATGGGGGTCCCGCCGCAGATCGACGTGATCTTCGCCTCCGTCGCCGAGGCGGTGGCGCGCCTCGACGAATGGGAGCGCGACCGCCGGGTCGGGATCCTGCTCGTCGGCGACCTCGATACCGCCGAGGCGCTCGTGGCGCAGAGCAACGGCATCCGGCGCTTCAACGTGGGCGGCATCCATCATCGCGCCGGCCGGTCCGAGCGGCTGCGCTACGTCTACCTCACCGACGACGAAGCCAGCCGGCTGAAGCGGCTCGCCGGGCGCGGCGTCGAGATCACCGCGCAGGACGTCCCCTCGGCGCGTCCCATTCCGCTGGGAGAATTCACGTGAACCTCCCCGCCGAGCTCGTGATGGCGCTGCTCGTGTGGGGCACGCTCGTGGGCGTGGACCTCGTCAGCCTGCCGCAGATGATGATCGCGCGCCCGCTCGTGGCCGGCACCGTCGCCGGGGCCCTGATCGGCGACATCGGCGCGGGCCTGACGCTCGGCGTGGTCTTCGAGCTGCTGCAATACGACATCCTCCCGGTCGGCGCCGTGCGCTATCCGGAGTACGGCCCCGCGACCGTCGCCGCCGTCGCGACGGCGCACGCCTCCGCCGGCGTCCTGGGCGTGGGCCTGGGCGCCCTCGTCGGCCTGCTGACCGGATTGATCGGCGGCGTCACGATCCACCTCATGCGCCGCATCAATTCCGCCGCCGTGCATCGGGCGACGCCCCTCCTCGAGACCGGCGACTCGCGTGCGCTCGTCCGCCTGCACGTGGCTGCCCTGTCGCGCGACGGGCTGCGCGCCTTCGCCGTCACCGCGCTGGGCCTCGGGCTGGCCGCCGCCGCCCGCCCGCTCCTC
>JAUYMC010000086.1 GCA_030699545.1 Gemmatimonadales bacterium
CTCGAGGGCGTCTTCCATCGTCACCTTGAGGAGCGTGCGCTTGGCCGGGTCCATCGTCGTGTCGCGCAGCTGGTCGGGGTTCATCTCGCCCAGTCCCTTGTAGCGGCTCACCATGATGCTGGCCCGCGACGCCCCGCCCGCGCCCTCGCCGCCGTTGGTGAGCCGTTTCACGTAGCCGTCGCGCTCTTTCTCGTCGTAGGCGTAAAACTCCTCTTTGCCCTTGGAGACGCGGTACAGCGGCGGCTGCGCGATGTAGATGTACCCCGCGTGGATCAGCTGTTGCATCTCCTTATAGAAGAAGGTGAGCAGCAGCGTGCGGATGTGGGCGCCGTCCACGTCGGCGTCGGTCATGATGATGATCTTGTGGTAGCGCGCTTCGTCCACCTGGAAGTCCTCGCCCACGCCCGTGCCGATCGCCGTGATGATGGTCCGGATTTCTTCGTTGGAGAGGATCTTGTCGATGCGAGCCTTCTGCACGTTGAGGATCTTGCCGCGCAGCGGCAGGATCGCCTGATAGCTCCGGTCGCGGCCCATCTTGGCCGAGCCGCCCGCCGAATCGCCCTCGACGAGATAGATCTCGCACAGCTTGGGGTCGGTGAGCGAGCAGTCGGCGAGCTTGCCGGGCAGGATGCCGGCGTCGAGCCCGCTCTTCTTGCGGACCAGCTCGCGGGCTTTGCGCGCCGCTTCGCGCGCGCGCGCGGCGCTCACGGCCTTCGCGATGACGCTGCGGGCCACGCTGGGATTCTTGTCGAAGAAGGCGCCGAGCGACTCGTTCACCACGCTCTTCACGATGCCTTCGACTTCCGAGTTGCCGAGCTTGGTCTTCGTCTGGCCTTCGAACTGCGGATTCTTGACCTTCACGTGCAGGACGCAGTTCAGGCCTTCGCGCACGTCGTCGCCCGAGAGCGTGAACTCTTCCTTCTTGAGCAGGCCGTCCTGCTTGGCCCACTCGTTGATCGTGCGGGTCAGCGCGGACTTGAACCCGGTGAGGTGCGTGCCGCCTTCGTGGGTGTTGATGTTGTTCACGAAGGTGAAGGTGTTTTCGCTGTACTGATCGTCGTACTGCACGGCGCCCTCGACTTCGACGTCCTCGCGGCTCGCCTCGAACGTGATGGGTTTGGGATGGAGCGCGCGCCGGTTGCCGATCACCCATTTCACGAATTCGGCGAGGCCCCCCTTGTAGAAGAACGTCTCCGTCCGGGTGGATCCCTTGCGCTCGTCGGCCAGCGTGATCGTCAGGCCCTTATTGAGGAACGCGAGCTCCCGCAGCCGGTTGGCGAGGGTGGCGAAGTCGAACCGGGTCTCGGTGAAGATCGAATCGTCGGGCGCGAACGTCACCGTGGTGCCGGTGGCCCTCGACTTGCCCACGACCTCGAGCTTCTTCTTCGTGTCGCCGCGCTCGAACGCCATGTGGTGGCGCTTGCCGTCGCGGTCCACCCACACCTCGAGCTTCTTCGACAGGGCGTTGACCACCGACACGCCGACGCCGTGCAGACCGCCCGACACCTTGTAGGTGTTCTTGTCGAACTAGCCGCCGGCGTGCAGCACCGTGAGCGCCACTTCGACGCCGGGCTTCTTCTCGGTCTTGTGAATGTCGACCGGAATGCCGCGGCCGTTGTCCACCACCGTGATGGAATTATCGGCGTGAATCGTGACGTCGATCTTGGTGCAGTAGCCGGCGAGCGCTTCGTCCACGGAATTATCCACCACCTCGTAGACGAGGTGGTGCAGCCCGCGCGACGACACCGAGCCGATGTACATCGCCGGCCGGCGGCGGACCGCCTCCAGGCCCTTCAGGACCTGGATCGAGTCGGCCTGGTAGTCCCCGTTGCCTTTTTCTTTCTTGGGGGCGGGCGGTTTCTTAGCCATCGGTTCCTAGCGTGAAAGAAGCCAACGAATCGTCGTGATCCGGCCGGGACCGCGGCCCGCATTGATGCGCGCCATGATGTCGGGTGTCATCAGCTGCAGCTCGTTCATCCAGGCGCTCGTCGTCACACGCACGAACAACACGCCGTCCGGCGTCACGCTCTCCGGCGTGGCCACCGCCGCGATCTGCGGGCCCACCAGGCCCGGCCAATCGGGAATGATCCGCGCCTGACCCACGCGCCGTGCCAACCCCGAGCGCGCGAGATACCCGTCGAGGGCCTCACCGACAGCGACTGGACGACCGCGTTTCTTGCTGGTCACGGAGACCAGAAAGCTACGCGGAAGTTATTGTCCTGTCAAGAGTTATCTAAGTCCTTGGGGTCACTGCACGACCACGACGTGGGTGTCGCGGCTCACCTCAAAACCGGCGAGATCCCGGGCGCGCAGGGTCACGGGAATCGAGGTTCCGGGCGTCTTGCCCGTGGCGATCACAAAGACGAATCGCGAGCTGAAGACCTGCTCGAAGCCGGCGTCATCGCCCTTCACCACCCCATCCACCTCCACCCACACCGAGTCGAGGCCGTCAAAATCCTCGGCGCGAACGTTCCCCGACACGGTGTCGGCGGGGGGGCCCGTCCGCACGGCGGTGTCGTCGAGGGTGAAGTCGAGCGCGGGGGGGCCGGGGCGATTGCGGTCCTCGAGGCACCCCGCGAGGGTGAGCGCGAGGATCAGCGTCCCTGGAATTTTGCCGAGCGCTTTTCGAGAAATGCGGTCAGTCCTTCCTTCATGTCCTGCGTCGCCGCGAGCAACCCGAAGTGGTTGGCCTCGAGCAGCAGGCCCTCGTCCAGACTCATCTCCACACCCTGATCCACGGCCTCCATCGCGAGCCGCACGGCCAGCGGTCCCATCGCCAGGATACCCCGCAGCATCTTCTCGGATTCCGCGAGCAGCGCGTCGCCCGGGACGACGCGGTTCACGAGGCCGATGCGGTACGCCTCCGGGGCGTCGATCATCTCGCCGGTCAGGATCAGCTGCAGCGCGACGCCTTTGCCCACGAGCCGCGGCAGGCGCTGGGTCCCGCCGTAGCCCGGCGCGATGCCCAACTTCACCTCCGGTTGCCCGAACTTCGCGTTCTCGCTCGCGAGGCGAATATGGCACGCCATCGCCAGCTCGCAGCCGCCGCCGAGGGCGAAGCCGTTGACGGCGGCGATGACCGGTTTGCCGCACGTCTCGAGCCGGCGCAACACCGCCTGGCCGCGCTGCGCCCGCGCCTTGCCGTCGAACGGCCCCTGCTTGGCCAGATCGCCGATGTCGGCGCCGGCGACGAACGCCTTGGGGCCGGCGCCGGTGAGAATCACGCCCCGAATCTCGGCTTCCGTCGCCACGCGCTCGGCGGCGAGCCCCAGCTCGCGCATCACCTCGTCGTTCAGCGCGTTGAGCTTGTCGGGCCGATTGATCGTGATGAACGCCACGCCGTCGCGCACGTCGAAGAGAAGAGTGTGGTAGGACATGGTGGAATCCTAACGCGGGATTGCGGATTGCGGAATTCGGATTGCGGGATTTATGGGCTGGCGTCATTCGTGCATGAAACTCCCAAATCCGCATTCCGCATTCCGCAATCCGCATTAGGTTCACCCCGTGCCGATCCAACCTATCTCCTGGACCCCCTCGGGTGCCGTGCGCATCATCGATCAGCGCGCGCTGCCCGAGGCGGAGATCGTGCGCGAGCTCGAGAGCGCGGAAGCGGTGGCCGACGCGATCCGGCAGCTGCAGGTGCGGGGCGCGCCGCTCATCGGCATCGCCGCCGCGATGGGACTCGTCGCAGGGACCCGCGACCTGCGCGGCGCGCCGCGCGCGCACTTCCTCGCGCGCCTCAGCGAGCTCGTGGATCTGCTCGCCGCCACCCGGCCGACCGCCGTGAACCTGCGCTGGGCGCTCGACCGG
>JAUYMC010000089.1 GCA_030699545.1 Gemmatimonadales bacterium
GTTCGAGGGTGTCCCTGAGCCACCCGGCATCGGCGCGGTCCGCGCGGTTCACCTTGAGGTTCCGGATGCACATCGGGGTCAGGCGAAGGCTCTCCAGCTCGCCGGTCGCGGGATCGATCCGTGGGAAGTACATCAGCGTCAGATCGTCGCGGAACTCCTCGTAGCCGGCGATCCCTTCGTAGTCGTCGAGGAAGTCTCCGCAGCCATAGAGGATCAGCTTGCCTCGGTAGACCTCCACCGGGAGGGGATGATGGGACGAGTGGCCGTGGACGACGTCGACGCCGCCGTCGAGCAGCCGGCGCGCGAAGCGCCGATGCTCCGCGGGCACCTCGTAGCCCCAGTTGGATCCCCAATGGATCGACACGACGACCACGTCTCGAGAGCGCTTGAGCCGCTGAACTCGCTCCACGACTTCCCGCGCCGCAACGTCCGACAGGTCGGGGAGAAGATCGACCCCGGGCCGGGTGTCCGTCGCAGCCCAACTGCGGGGAATCCCGCTCGACCTCGTGCCAAGCCCGAGGACGACGACCCTGCCCGTGTCCGCGAGATCCACGACGGCCGGCTCGCGCGCCTCGGCGAGGCTCCGCCCAGCGCCCGCGGGTCTGAGGCCGGCCTTCTTCAGGGTCTCGAGGGTCTCCACAAGGCCCGCATAGCTGAAGTCGAGCACGTGGTTGTTCGCCAGCGCGCATACGTCGATCCGCGCGGCGGTGAGGCAGCCGACGTTGTCCGGATGCATGCGGTAGTTGATGCCCTTGCCCTTCCAATGGTCGTCACTGCGGGTGACGCTGGTCTCCAGATTGATGAGCCGCGCCTCGGGCGCGACCCGCCCGAGCTCCTCGAGCGCATCGCCCCAGGGATAGGAAAACTCGACCGGGCGTGGGATCGGCCCGTGGGCGGCTTCCGCGAGCCGCACGTACTCCAGGGGGCTGCTGACGTATGGCTCGTGGATGCCCGGATCAGCCGGGTGCGGCAACACCTGATCGATGCCCCTGCCGGTCATGACGTCACCGCAGAGGAACAGGGTCAACAGCCGATTTCCCGGCGACGCATCTCGACGCACGCGGGCGGAAGGCGAGGCAGCGCAGCCGTTCGGCTGGCGGCCCGTCCCTGATACCGCGTCGGCGCAGGGGAAGCGTGATTCCATGGGTCTGAGCGGCTCTGAAGCCGCCAGCTCGGGTCGACTGGCGGGCTCCTCGCGAGATGCAAACGGCGTACCTCATCCACCCCATGGGATATGCGGGCGCTCGCCCTGTGGCGATGTGCAGCTCGACCGCGCCCGAACCCGCGAAGCGGGGTTGCGGCGGCGCTCAATCGCGGCGCCGGGTCTCTTCGGGGCAGCACGGCGCGATGATGGATGTCGCGCCGCTTCAGGTCGGCGGGAGATCGCCACGGCCGCGGGGCGTAGATGCCCCACATGGGGTGCTGGCTCCCCGCGTCTCGGGTCATCCATGCTCCAGCCGCCCCGGGTTTCGGCCGCTTTCTGGCGGTTCGCCGTGGGCACGGGCTTTGCTCGCTTCCAACCAGGAAGGAGGTGGACGGCCGCTCGACCGGCACAACATGGTCATCTCGTCGAACCTTGGCTTCCCCCGCATCGGCGCTGGCCGTGAGCTGAAACGGGCCCTGGACCGGTTCTGGTCGGGTGAATCCGGCGAGACCGAGTTGGGCGAAGTGGGCCGCGCGATCCGGCGCGAGAGCTGGGAGATGCAGGCAGCGCTGGGAATCAGCCACATCCCGTCCAACGACTCCTCGCTCTACGATCACGTGCTCGATGCGGCGGTGGCCGTAGGCGCGGTGCCCGAACGCTTTCGGCGGCTCAGGGGCCTCGCCGGCTACTTCGCCATGGCGCGCGGCACGGGCAGCCTGTCTCCGCTTCGCCTGACGAAATGGTTCGACACGAATTACCACTATCTCGTGCCGGAATTCGAGCCGGAGCAGGACTTCCAGCCCGAGTCTGCCAAGCCTGTCGGCGAATTCCTCGAAGCCAAGGCGCTCGGGATCCGCACCCGGCCGGTCCTTCTGGGCCCCCTGTCGCTCCTACTGCTCGGCCGCATGCGCGACGCGAGCCGGCCGCCGCTCGCCCTGCTTGAGCGAATCATCCCGGCGTACGAGGAGCTGCTGCGGCGACTGGCGGCGGCCGGGGCGGAGTGGGTGCAGCTGGACGAGCCCGTCCTCGCCCAGGAGCTTTCTCCTGGCGCGCTCCGAGCGCTCGAGCGCGCGTACGAGCGCCTCGCCCGTGCCGCCCCGGGTCTTCGGCGGCTCGTGGCCACGTACTTCGGGGGGCTCCACGCGAACCTGCCGCTCGCCCTTCGCCTTCCCGTCGAGGCTCTTCACCTCGACCTCGTGCGGGCTCCCGAGCAGCTCGAGCCGGCCGTCGAGGGTGCGCCGGTGACACTCTCACTCTCCCTGGGAGTCGTCGATGGGCGGAACGTGTGGCGCACCGATCTCGAGCGCGCGCTCGCGCTGCTCGAGCGGGCACGAGACAGGCTCGGGCCGGACCGCGTCCTGGTCGCGCCATCGTGCTCGCTCGCCCACTGTCCGCTCGACCTCGATGCGGAGACCAGCCTCGACTCCGAAGTGCGGTCGTGGCTCGCCTTTGCGAGGCAGAAGCTCGCCGAGATAGCGATCCTGTCGACGGCGCTTGGACGCGGCCGCGAGGCCGTCCACGCGGCGCTGGCGGAGAGCCGCTCGGTGGTGGACGCGCGGCGCCGCTCGGC
>JAUYMC010000174.1 GCA_030699545.1 Gemmatimonadales bacterium
GCGAAGACCCGCCGGCGCGTGAGGCGTTGTTGCTCGACCCGGACACCTGGCGGCGACAGCTGGCGCGGTTCGGCCGGATCGCCCTGGGAGGGGGGGAGGGGGTGGGGGGCGAGGGAGGGGAGCGGCGGTTTCCGATCGCGCCGCCGGAAGCGATCGATCGCGATCTCAAGCGGCTGCGCCAGGTGATCGCGAACCCGCCGCCTACCGTCATCCTGTGCGACAACGAGGGGCAGCTCGAGCGGTTGGATGAGCTGATCGCCGTCGGCGGCGCGGTCGGCCGGGCCACGCTTGCGGTGGGGGCGCTGGACGGTGGATTTATCCTGCCGTCGCTGCGCGTGCTGACGGACCATGAAATCTTCCGCCGCGCGCGGCGGCTGCGGCGGCCGCGGCGCTACCGGAGCGCCGTCTCCAGCGCGGCCACGCGGCCGCTGACGGTGGGCGGGTACGTCGTGCATCTCGATCATGGCATTGGCATCTATCGCGGCCTCCAGACGATCACGGTCGGCGGCGACGGGGAGAGCGCGCCGCTCGAAGTCGCCGTGGTCGAATACGAAGGCGGCGCCCGCCTCAATGTCCCGCTGTATCGCATCGACCAGCTCGAGCCGTACCGGACCGCGGGCGATGGCAGCGGCGATGCGCCGCCGCCCCGTCTCCACCGGCTGGGCGGCCACACCTGGCAGCGGCAACGCGACAAGACCCGCGGGGCGATTCGCGCGATGGCGGCCGAGCTGCTCGATCTGTATGCGCGTCGCCAGCTGGCCACGGGGTTCGCGTTCCCCCCCGACACGCCCTGGCAACGGGAGCTCGAGTCCGCCTTCCTCTATGAGGACACGCCGGACCAGCGCCGGGCCTCCGACGAGGTGAAGCGCGACATGGAGCGGGCGCGCCCGATGGATCGGCTGCTGGTGGGGGACGTAGGGTACGGGAAGACCGAGGTGGCGGTGCGGGCCGCCTTCAAGGCGGTGCAGGCGGGGAAGCAGGTGGTCGTCCTCGTGCCGACGACGATTCTCGCCGAGCAGCACGGCCGGACGTTCCGCGAGCGGCTGGCCGACTACCCCGTCCGCATCGAGGTGTTATCGCGGTTCCGCGGCGCGAAGGAGCTGGCCGCCGTCGTGCAGCGGCTGGCGCGCGGCGAGGTCGATATCGCGATCGGCACGCACCGGTTGTTGTCGTCGGACGTGACGTTCAAGGACCTCGGCCTGTTGATCGTCGACGAAGAGCACCGCTTCGGCGTCCGGCACAAGGAACGACTCAAGGCGCTGAAGATCGTGGTGGATGTCCTGACGTTGACGGCGACGCCGATTCCCAGCACGCTGCATCTCTCCCTCGCCGGGCTGCGCGATCTGGCGCTGCTCGAGACGGCGCCGAAGGATCGTTCGCCGGTGCTGACCTTCGTCGAGCCGTGGGACGACGCGTTGCTCGAGGAAGCGATGGCGCGTGAGCTCGATCGCGGCGGGCAGGTGTACTTCGTCCACAACCGCATCGAAACGATCGACACGATCGCCGCGCGGGCGCAGGCGCTGGCGCCGCGCGCGCGGCTGGCGGTGGCGCACGGCCAGATGCGGGAGCACGACCTCGAGGCGGTGATGGGGCGGTTCGTGCGCGGCGAAGTGGACGTGCTCGTCTCGACGATGATCGTCGAGTCGGGCCTCGATGTGCCCAACGCGAACACGATGATCGTCGATCGCGCCGACCGGTTCGGGCTGGCGCAGCTGTACCAACTGCGGGGCCGGGTGGGGCGCAGCCACCGGCGCGCCTCGTGCTACCTGCTGGTCCCCGACCTCGTGGATCCGCAGGCGGAGGAACGGTTGCGGGTGCTCGAGCATCATACCGATTTGGGGTCGGGCTACCGGATCGCGCTGCGCGATCTGGAGCTGCGGGGGGCGGGGAACCTCCTGGGGGGCGAGCAGTCGGGCCACGTGCAGGCGGTCGGGTTCGACATGTATCTGCGGTGGCTGGAAGAAACGGTGCGGGGGTTGAAGAGCGGCGAGGGGGGGCGAGGGACGGGGGCAGAGTGGGCGCCGCCGGATGTCACGCTGGATGCGCCGGCCCATCTGCCGGAGGCGTACGTCGATGACGACGAAGCGAAGCTCGAACTGTACCGGCGGCTGGCGCGCGCCGAGCATCCAGGTGAGATTCAGGCCGTGCGCGAGGAGCTGCGCGACCGGTTCGGGCCGCTGCCGGCCGATGCCGACCGCCTGCTTCTTGTCGCCGAGCTCCGCGCGCTCGGTGCCCGGGCTGGACTGGAAACGGTCCTGATCAAGGGTGACGAGGCGCGGCTCACGTTTCGGCGCGACGCCACGCCCCGGCTCGCGGGGTTGCAGCTGGCGCTCGAGGCTGTGCAGTTCGAGGCCGATGTCCGGCGCGCCGTGCCGCTCTCGCTCAAACTCCGCCGGCTGGGCGGAGAGACGATCGGCCCCGGCCTCGTCCGGGCGCTCACGGCCGTTCTGCGCGATCACCACTCGTGAAGGAGAAGGGACAGGGCATGCGACGGTTGAGGCTCGTTGGGGTCGTTACGGTGCTGGCGCTGCTGCTCGGCTGTGGCGGACTGCGCGACGCGTTCTCGCCGCGCGCCGAAGTCGCCGCCCGGGCGAATGACGAACAGCTGTCGGTCGAACGGCTCGGCGTGCTGGCCGGGACGGGCAAGAGCGTGCCGCTCGAGCCGGCGATGATCAGCCGGCTGGCGCGCGTGTGGACCGACTACATGCTGTTCGCCCAGGCCATCACCGCCGGCGAGAACCTGCGGGATTCGGCCACCGCGCTGGCCGCGATGTGGCCGCTCGTGTCGCAGCTCAAGTGGGAGCGCTTCCACGAGCAGGCGGTCGCGCAGGCCGCCGAGTTTTCTCCGGCGCAGCTCGATTCCGCC
>JAUYMC010000099.1 GCA_030699545.1 Gemmatimonadales bacterium
ACATCGTGAAGACGACGATCTTCCTCCTCGACATCGCCGACTTCGCCGCGGTGAACGAGGTATACGCCAAGTACTTCACAGGGGCGCCGCCCGCTCGTTCGACCTTCCAGGTCGCGGCGCTCCCCGGGCGCAACTTCTCGGGCGAAGTGGTCTTTGTGAGTCCCGTGGTGGAGCTGCCGTCGCGCACGATCCTCATCAAGGCGATCGTGCCGAATCCGCAGCGCCAGCTCGCCTCGGGGATGTTCATCGAGGCGCGGCTCGCGACCGAGATCCGGCCCAACGCGGTGGTCGTGCCCGAGGACGCGATCCTGCCGCTCCAGGGCGCGACCTACGTCTGGGTCGTGGGCGACAGCGCCAAGACGGACCGCCGCCAGGTCACGCTCGGCGTGCGGACGGCGGGGTGGGTGGAAGTGGTGGGCGGGGGCGTCGAACCCGGCGACCAGGTGGTCGTGGGCGGGATCGAGCGGCTCTTTCCCGGCGCGACCGTCATGGCGCAGGTGGTGGAGCGCCGCCGCGGCGGCGCGCCGGCCGAAGTGCCGGACACGACGCGGCCGGACAGCGCCAGCCGCTAGCGCTCGGGCGGGGGCAGCTCCGGCAGCGGCTGGAAGGTGGTGGTCGTGTTGCGGAACACGCGCTGCGCCACCGCCTGGGCCTGCGCCGCGAGGGCGGGCTGCGTCTGCTGTAGCTCGGTCGCCATCGCGTAGTACATCAGCCCGTACAGCGACAGAATCCCTTCCGACGGCTGGTCAAGCCAGCCGCGCGGCCGCTCGCGCGCGGCGGCGTCCGCATGATAGACATCGAACAGCAGCGCCTGCGAGCGCGGCAGATGGACGAACCCCAGCGAGCTGACCGAGCGGATGCTGTCCGACTCCTGGATCTCGTAGGGGCGCAGGACGCGCGCAAAGCCGTGGCCTTCCAGGCGCGACGTCAGGCCGAACTGATCGCCGTACGCGCCTACCGTGCGGGAGTAGTAGATCGGCCGCTTGCCGAGCTGGTCCTTGATGATCTGCAGCACCACCACGTCGGCGCGCTCGAGGTAGGGCCGGCCCAGCATCTGGGGATCGATCGTCACGTCGATCGCCCCGAGGCGCGCGGTGCGCCGCTGGTCGATGATGTAGTAGGTCTCGAGCGCCGCGAGCTGGGCGTCGCTGAAGTTCATCAGGGGACCGCTGGGCTTCGGCCAGGCGCGCCCCCGGTAGAGCGCCGGCGCTGCGGTGGAATCGAACTCTTCCACGGGCCGGCGCTGGAGCTGCCGCAGATACCAATCGGTGTTGGCGAGCGAGAGGTTCACGACGATCACGTCGCGACGGATGCCCTCCACCTCCTGCGCGTACCACAGCGGGAAGGTGTCGTTGTCGCCCGCCGTGACGAGGACGCCGTACGGCTCGACCGACTGGAGCAGGTCGTAGGCGAAATCGCGCGCCAGCGTCTCGCCCGCGCGCGACGCGGTGAGCCGGTTGCCGACCAGCGGGATCAGGGCGAACGCGAGCAGCGGCGTCGCGTAGATCCAGCGGCGGGTCTCGTTCGGCTGGCGCTCGCGGAACCAGTCGGCCACCAGCTCCATCAGCGCGGCGAGCCCCATCCCCACCCAGATGCCCCAGATGGCGAACGAACAGATGAAGAAGTAGTCGCGCTCGCGCACCTCGTGCTGGAGGCCGGGCGCGTTGAAGGGCATCGAATAGCCCCACTTGAAGTTGAGATAGAACACCAGCGCGAACGTGAACGTGAAGACGAGCAGCGTCATCGCGAGTGCCGTGCGGCGGTCGGCGCGCCAGTGACGCCACGCCCCCACGACGCCGACGGAGAGGAACAGCACGGCGAGGATCCGCCGCACCCGCTCCGGCCAGTCGTGACCGAACTGCCACGTCACGTACAGCCAGTAGTTGCGCAGCTGCTGCCAGTACAGCACCACCGTGTGGCCGGGATTCCCCTCGCCGGGGGGATACATCGGATTGTCGAAGATCGACGGCTTGCCGTACTGCTCGCGCGTCAGCACCGACCAGAGCGCCGGCCAGTTGGTCGGCTCGCCTTCGTTGATCGCCGGGAAGAATCCCGCGCGGATCGGCAGGTAGGTGTAGACGGAGAGGCCCACCACCGCCACGCCGAGTGCGGCGAGCGCGAACGCCCAGTTGCCGGCCACGACGATGGCGTACGCCAGCGCCGCGAGGAAGAAGAACCCGGCGGCGTAAATGGGCCCCGTGCTTTCGAGGCCGAGCGCGAGGATGAGCGTCCAGACCGAGGAGAAGATCAGGAACTGCGACCACTCGATGCGCTGTTCCGCGGCGGCCGCCGGGCGGACCTGCTTGAGGGGCGGGAAGAGCAGCACCATCACCACGGGCCCCACCAGCACGCCCATCATGTGATTCGTCGCGGTCAGCGCCAGCAGATAGAGGATGAGCAGCAGGTAGTGGTCGTGCGCCTCACCCGCGGGCTGGTCGTCCCAGCGCACGATCAGCCAGAGGATCAGGGCGATCGAGAGCAGGCTCAGCGTGTAGACCTTCTCGTTCACCACCGACTGGTTCCACACCGTGAACGCCGTCGCGGCGACGAGCGCGCCCGCGAGCGCGGCGAGGCGGCGCGGCCACACGGGCGCAACGAAGGTGCGCAGCCAGCGCTCGCCGATCAGGAACCAGCAGCCGGCCGATACCGCGCTCGTCGCCGCGGCAAACAGGTTGATGCGTTGCGCGTAGTTCGCCGCGAGCGGCAGCAGTCCCCACACGTGCGCCACCAGCACGAACAGCGGGTTCCCCGGCGGATGCGGGATGCCGAGGGTGTAGGCGGCGGCGATGTACTCGGAGGTGTCCCAGAACTGCGTCGTGGGGGCGAGCGTCACGATGTAGAGGAGCAGCGCGCCGACCGTGACGCAGGCGGCCATGAGGTATGGCGGTTTCATATGGGCGTGTAATCTAGTGCCGGAATTGCCGATTTCCCGTCACCACCATCGCCAGCCCGTGCGCGTCGGCGGCGGCCACCACCTCGGCGTCCTTGACGGAGCCGCCCGGCTGGATGATCGCGGCCACCCCCGCGGCGGCGGCTTCGTCCACGCCGTCGCGGAATGGAAAGAAGGCGTCGCTCGCCAGCACCGCGCCCCGGGGGTCGTGCCCCTGCTGGCGCGCCTTATGGACCGCCAGGAACGACGCGTCCACGCGGCTCATCTGGCCGGCGCCGATCCCGATCGCCGCCTCCTCCCGCACCAGCAGAATGGCGTTCGACTTGATGGACCCCACCGCCGCCCAGGCGAACCGCAGGTCGTTCCACTCCGCATCGGTGGGACGGCGCCTGGTGACGACCTTCCATCCTTTCTCGTCGGCGACGGCGCTGTAGCGGAACCGGTCCTGTACGAGGAAGCCGCCGCGCACGCGCTTGAAATCCCACGACGGCTGATCGGCGGGCCGCGGCATCTCGACCACGCGGAGGTTCTTCTTCTCCTGGAACACCTGCAGCGCGGCGGCATCGACCCGCGGCGCGACCACCACTTCGACGAACAGGTCGCGCATCGCCTCGGCGGCGGCGCGCGAGACGACCGTATTGAACGCGACCACCGACCCGAAGGCGGACGTCGTGTCGGTGGCGAGCGCCCGGCGATAGGCGTCCTCGGCGTTGCCGCCGAGCGCGATGCCGCAGGGCGTGGTGTGCTTGATGATCGCGCAGGCGGGCTTCGCGTCATCGCCCAGCCACGGCGCCACTGCCATCATCGCCGCGTCTACGTCGAGCAGATTGTTGAACGACAGCTCCTTGCCGTGGAGCTGGTGCAGGTCGCGCACGCCGGACTCACCGGTCACGTACAGCGCCGCGCGCTGGTGGGGATTCTCGCCGTAGCGCAGCGCCTGCCGGCGGTCGAGCACCAGGCTGAGCCGATCCGGCAGCGCCTCCTCGCTGCGCGACAGATACTCGAGGACCGCGGCGTCGTAGGCCGAGGTGTGGGCGAAGACTTTCGTGGCCAGCGCCCGTCGCAGCTCCGCCGTCGGCTCCGTGCGCAGCGCCGCGAGGACGACCCCGTAGTCCTCGGGGTCCACAATCACGATCACGTCGGCGTGGTTTTTCGCGGCCGAGCGCAGCATCGAGGGGCCGCCGATATCGATCTGCTCGATCGCCTGGGCGAGCGTCGTTTCCGGCTTCGCGACCGTCTCGCGAAAGGGATAGAGGTTCACGGCCACGAGATCGATCGGCGTGATGCCCTGCGCGTGGAGCGCGGCGACGTCGGCGGGGTGGTCGCGCCGCGCGAGCAGGCCGCCATGGACGTTGGGGTGCAGCGTCTTCACCCGGCCGTCCATCATCTCGGGGAAGCCCGTCACCTGTTCCATCGGCACGACGGGGATGTTCTCGCGGCGCAGCGCGTCCGCGGTTCCGCCGGTCGACACGATTTCCCATCCCAGGTCCACCAGGGCGCGGGCGAATTCGACGACCCCACGTTTGTCGGAGACGGAAATGAGGGCCCGACGGCCGGATGGCCGGATGGCCGGATGGCCAGTCACGAGGTCATCCTGATGGGATGATCGGGCAAGCCGAGACGGGCGAGCTCGAGTACCACTTTTGGCAGAAGCCGATGCTCGGCCTCGAGTACACGAGCGGACAATGTTGCCGGCGTGTCGTTGGGCTTCACGGGCACGCGCGCCTGCGCGATGACGGGGCCGCGATCGTATTGCTCGTCCACGTAGTGCACACTGGCGCCCGATTCCGTGGCGCCGCTCGCGAGCACCGCCTCGTGCACGCGCCGGCCGTACATCCCGGGACCGCCGAAATCGGGCAGGAGGGCGGGGTGGACGTTGATCATGCGCCAGGGGAACCGGCTCACGACGGCGGCGGGGACGAGCTGCAGGTACCCCGCCAGGACCGCGAGGCCCGCGCCGGCGAGGCGCGACAGCAGCTCGGCGGGATCAGCGGGGTCAGCCAGCACGCTGGTGGGGACGCCGGCGCGCCGGGCGCGCTCGAG
>JAUYMC010000102.1 GCA_030699545.1 Gemmatimonadales bacterium
TCGTCGTCGTGCGCGCGTGGTGTACCATCTCGACGCGCGTCCCGGTCGCGGGCTCGGCGCGGCTCACGTGGCTGTCGGGTTCGGGGGCGCTCGCCATCCGGCACCCGCTGGCCGGTGTGGGTATGATTGCGGTGGTGGGGACGCCGGCGCGCGCCGAGCTCATCGACCTGACGCGAGAGGCCGAGGAGGAGCGGCTGCTAGGGTTGGACTTGGAGGTATCGGTATGACGCCATGGCTGATAGTCGCCGCGGTGGGGGGCGAGTGATGGCGGGCGGCCGGGCGCATACTTGTCCCGAGCAGGCTGCGATCAACTGGAAACGAACGGCGGTCGGCAGCTCGCAGGTGTGCGTTGTTCGGGTGGAGCGAAGAGAACAAAGCCCAGTCGGCGAGCGATGGGTGTGGCACTGGGGGTGCTTCGCGGACTGGGACGGATATGAAAGCGACCACTTCGCCACGTGTGACCCGATCGCGTTCTGCCCGTTCTGTGGCGCGCGCCTCGAAGAGGGGGGGGAGTGATCATGAGCGGCCCGGAGCCGAGCCCGCAGCGAGTCGCGTACATCCGGGCGAACCAGCCCGAGAACGTGACCGCGCAAGAGTTCGTGGCAGCGCTCGACTTCGTAGCTCGGCACCTACGGTTTGTTCAGCGCGCGAACGAGAACGAGGTGATCGACAACACGCTTCTCGGGCTGCTGGGATACATCGCGAGCGATGACGGAGACGAACTGGAGGGCTCATGCCGCTGCCCATGCTCGTACTGCCGCACGGTCCACTACGATGATAGCCCGCTCCCGGGCGCTGCGAACGAAGGAGATTGACATGCGATACGAACACATAGCCCGCGCGGTGGGGGCGGAGTGATGGCGCGGGTCAGGATAATCGCTGAGTACGACGGGCGGACGCTTACCGTGGGCGAGTTGGTTAGCTACGAGGTTGGGTCGGACCAACGACATATGCGACTGGAATTCGTCGCCGACAACGACTACGACGACGCTCAGTGGGATCTTCTGTCGGTCGTGACGACTGCGCGGCACGCCGACCACCCCATGCTCGACGAGGGAGACTGACATGCGATACGAACACATAGCCCGCGCGTTCTTCGGTCAGCCGTGGGCGCTGATGCCCGAGAAGCTGCACGCGATCGCGGACCTGATCCGCCTCCGCGCGGCCGGCGGGCACGTGTCGGCGGAGGAGATCGCGGCCGTCGTCGGTGCGGCACGCCAGCCCGCGCCGCGGCAGTCCGGCGGCATGGTGGCGGTGATCCCGGTGTACGGCGTGATCTCGCCACGGGCGACGCTCATGACCGAATCCAGCGGCGGCACCCCGGCGGAGCTTGTCGGGCGGGCGCTCGACGCGGCGCTGGCGGACCCGGCAGTCGGTAGCATCCTGATGGAGTTCGACAGCCCCGGCGGGAGCGTCGTCGGCATGACCGAGCTCGCGGCGAAGATCCGAGCCACGAACGCCACGAAGCCCGTCACGGCGCACGTGAACGCGCTGGCGGCGTCCGCGGCGTATTGGCTCGCTTCGCAGGCCGGGGAAGTCGTGGTCACACCGTCCGGCATGGTCGGCAGCATTGGCGTGTTCACGGAGCACGCGGACCTGTCTCGCGCGCTTGACGCCGAGGGCATCACGCCGACGCTGATCAGTGCCGGGAAGTACAAGGTCGAGGCCAGCCCCTACGAACCGCTGTCGGCGGACGCGCGGGCGGCGCTGCAGAAGATGGTCGACGACGTGTACGGCATGTTCGTGGCGGACGTGGCGAAGGGCCGCCGCGTGTCGGCGTCGGCGGTTCGCTCGGGCTTTGGCGAGGGCCGGGTGGTGTCGGCGAAGGACGCGGGCGTGCTCGGCATGGTTGACCGGATCGCGTCGTTCGACGACACGCTGGCGCGGCTTGCGGGCCGGCCCCGGCAGGCGCGCGCGGTGGCGGCGGTGCTCAGCGACACCGAGTTCGTGGCGGGTGTCGGAGAGGCGCTGGCCGAAGAGGCTGCTGGTGTCGAGTGCAAGACGATCGAACAGATCGACGCCGAAGTAGCGGCGGCGGACATCGACATCCGGCGCCGGCGGCTCGCGCTGCTCGGGGGCCGGTAGGATGCCTGACTCTACCGAATTCCTGCCCGACCTCGGTGAGCCTATCGTTGAACACCACAGCGTTGTCACTGGGAACGGCGTGATCCGCGTCCTGAAAACAGAGAGCGGCAAGGAGTACCTTCAGCCGCTAATCTTCCGTGCGGGCATGGAGTTGACGCCGCTCCCGCATTGGTTCATCGGCCAGCCCGACTATGACGTGTGGCTGCGCGCGATCCGCGAACTGCTCAAGGATTGATCGCTTGACACCGTAGCGCGCGTTATGTTCTAGTACCAGCGTAACCCAAAGGCGTTCGCCGCGACCGGCCCAATGGCCGTCACCGAGACGGACGTAACCGCACAGCAGACTGAACCCGAAGGTTTAGCGAGCTTGCGAGTCGCGAAGGTTTTCTTCGCGGCCTCGTGAGGCTCGCTTTTTTGTTACCCGCCTCCCGACGGCCGCAACCGATACGGGAGGCGATTATGGCGTCCGCGCTCATGCCCCTGCTGAACAAGCGAGGCAAGCTACAGGAAGAGGGCGACGCGCTGCTCAAGGCCGCGGCTGAAGCCGGCGGCCTCAAGGCAGAGTCCGACGAACTGACGCGGCTCGGCGAGATCGAGACCGAGATGGGCGAGATCAACGCGCTCGTCGAGGCCACCCACCGCAGCCGCGAGTGGGAGCGCAACGCTCCGGGCGTACCCGCGGTGGACCCCGAAGAGGAGACCGCGCGGCCGCCCAGCCTCGGCAAGCCGGACCCCAAGGCATTCAAGGGACCGCGGCCGTTCGCTGGATTCGGCGACCAGCTGAAGGCGATCCACGCCGCCGCCACGGGGCAGGGCACCCACCCCGGGCTTACCGAGATCAAGGCTGCGGCCCAGGGGGCAGGCGAGGCGATTCCTGCGGACGGCGGCTTCCTCGTGCAGCAGGACTTCGTGTCGGCGATCGAGTTAGGCATGGTCACGGGCGGGCAAATCCTGTCGCGGGTGCGGCGTATCCCGGTGACGGGGAACGGCCTGAGCTTCAACGTGCTGGCCGAGACGGACCGCGCCACCGGCTCCCGCTGGGGCTCCGTCCGAGGTTAATGGGAGGACGAGGGCGACGCCCCGACGGCCAGCCGGCCGAAGTTCCGCAAGGTCGAGCTCACCCTGAAAAAGATCGCCGCGCTCGGCTACGCCTCAGACGAGCTGCTCGAGGATGCCGCGGCGATGACCGCGATCTTCACGGAGTCGTTCGCGAACGAGCTGCGGTTCCTGGTTGAGGATGCGGTCTACGAGGGCGACGGCGCTGGCAAGCCCGCCGGGTTCACGCACGCGAACAACCTGTCGCTCGTGAGCGTCACGAAAGAGACCAACCAGGCGGCGTCGACGGTCGTGGCGCAAAACGTCATGAAGATGCGCTCGCGCCTCTTCGGCCCGTCGCGCGCCAACTCGGTCTGGTTAATCAACCAGGACATCGAGCCGCAGTTACAGCAGATGACGCTCGCCGTCGGCACCGGCGGGGTGCCGGTGTATATGCCTGCGTCCGGGCTCTCCGAGGACGGCTTTGACCGCCTGTACGGCCGGCCGGTGATCCCGATCGAGTACGCGAGCACGCTCGGCACGGTTGGCGACATCGTGCTCTGCGACCCGTCGCAATACATCCTGATCGACAAGGGGGGGGTCCGACAGGCGACCTCGATGCACGTCGCATTTACCACCGAGGAGCAGGCGTTCCGCGCCTCCCTCCGCGTGGACGGTCAATCGGCCTGGGCCAACGTACTCACCCCGTTCAAGGGCACCGGCAACACCCTCAGTCCGTGGGTTGCGCTGGCGACGCGGGCATAGGGAGATAACAAAAATGCGAATGTCTGAGCACTACAAGTTCCCGTACGTCATCAAGTCGCTGGATAACCAGGCGGGCGCGACGGGGGACTCAATCAACAGCGGAACAGCCCGACACATCACGTGGCTGCTGCAGCTCGGAGCGCTCACCGGCGACGCCGTGTTGACCGTGAAGTCGGGCGCGTCGCAGGGCACCGAGACCACGAGCGAGACCTTCCACTACCGCCTCGCGGACGCGGAACAGGCCGCCGCCGGCGCCGATGCGTTCGGCGATTGGGCCAACTCTTCGAGCCTGACCCTGACGGCGGCGACCTATGACAACAAGATCCTGATCATCGAACTGGACCCGCGAGAGGTTACGGCGGACCAGCCGTGGCTCACGCTCTCGTTGTCGGGCGCCGCCGACGTGCTCAATTCGTCATGCGTCGCGGTGGTCGAACCGCGGTACAGCGGGCATGACGCCCCGACCGTGATCTAAGCGGCAATGCCGCAGACGATCTTGGGAGCCCACCGCTCCCCGCCAGGCTGGCGGTGGGCTCCCGCCATAACACCGGAGGTAAACCCGAGCGATGGCACGCACACCACTTTTCGTCAACCAACAGCCCGGCGGGCTCTTCACCGTCACCGACGTATCGGATCATCCGAATAACGTCTGGTTTGTCAACAGCGTGACCGGCACCGATGCCGTCGGCGGCGGGCGCACGCCGGACCAGCCGCTCGCGACGATCGCATACGCGTTCAGCAGCGACCTCGTGGTCGCGGGCGACGTCGTGTACGTCGCGCCGGGCCACACGGAGACCGTCAACAACACCGACCGGATCGTTTGCGATATCGCGGGCGTCTCGGT
>JAUYMC010000111.1 GCA_030699545.1 Gemmatimonadales bacterium
GGTACAATTTCAGAAGTGGCAGGGGATGATGGGCAACCGAGGATAACTAAAGGTAACGAGATGAGGATAATTCTATACACGGGCAAGGGCGGCGTAGGCAAGACGAGCGTAGCCGCGGCGACGGCCGTCCGGGCGGCCGAGATGGGTTATCGCACAATCGTCATGAGCACCGATCCCGCCATGTGGCTGATGCTCGAGAACCTGGACGAGCGGCGGGAGCGGGAGCTGCTGCGGCCGTTCCTGCTGCCGTATCCCGTGGGCCTGTACGTCGCCGGTCTCGGTCCGCTCACATCGAGCGACGTCTATGCCGACTCGACGGTCTGGGCGATGTTCGAGCGCGACCTGTATCATTCTCCCCGCGTCGTCTGGGGCCGGGACGTGAACCTGCTGCTCGCGGCCCTGGCGCGGCGCGGCAACGCCGCGGCGGTGGATTCGATCCGCACCGCCGTCGAGCGCTCCGGATTCCAGCATGCCGAGCTGTGGAGCTATCGGATAGAAGGCGGCCTGCGCCCGCAGCGCTACGGCACGGGGTCCGACGTGCAGCTCTGGAGTCTCACCGATCTCGCCGTCCAGTTTCTCGTGGCGCGGCTCGCGCCTTCGGAAAGGTGACCATGGCACGCATCGCCGGTGTCGACATCGTCATCATCGTCCTCTACTTCGCGGCGCTGCTCGGCATCGGCTGGTGGGCGGCGCTGCGAGAAAAGCGGATGAGCTCCGACTATTTTCTCGCCGGCCGGGACGTGGGGTGGCTGGCGATCGGCGCCAGCCTGTTCGCGTCGAACATCGGCAGCGAGCATCTCGTGGGGCTCGCGGGGACGGGCGCGGCGAGCGGCCTCGCCGTGGGCCATTTCGAGTGGCTGGCCTGCCTCATCCTCCTGCTGCTGGGGTGGGTGTTCGTCCCCTTCTATCTGAAGAGCGGCGTCTACACGATGCCGGAGTTCCTGGAACGCCGCTACAATCCCGCCGCCCGCTGGTACCTCACGTCCGTCTCGATCGTCGCGTACGTGCTCACCAAGATCAGCGTCACGCTGTACGCCGGCGCGCTGGTCATCGGCGAAGTGACGGGCTTCGGCATGTGGACCAGCGCCGCCGCCATCGTGATCGTGACGGGCGCCTACACCATCGCCGGCGGGCTCCGCGCCGTCATCTATACCGAGGTCGTGCAGAGCGTCGTGCTGATCGCCGGCTCGCTGCTCCTCACCGTGCTCGGCCTCCAGGCGCTCGGCGGGTGGGAGGGCCTGCGCGCCAGCGTGCCGCCCGACTACTTCTCGATGTGGAAGCCGTCCGATCACCCGGCGTTCCCGTGGACGGGCATCGTGTTCGGGGCGCCGATTCTCGGCGTGTGGTACTGGTGCACCGATCAGGTGATCGTGCAGCGCGTGCTCGCGGCGCGCGGCGTCAGCGACGCCCGGCGCGGCGCGATCTTCGCCGGATTCCTCAAGATCCTGCCGGTCTTCATCTTCGTGTTGCCCGGCGTCATCGCCGCCGCCCTGTACACGGAGATTCGGACCGGCGCGAGCGACCGCGCGTTCCCCGCGCTCGTCACCGGCCTGCTGCCGGTCGGCCTGAAGGGACTGGTGCTGGCGGGCATGCTGGCCGCGCTGATGAGCTCGCTCGCGTCGGTCTTCAACTCCTGCTCGACGCTGATCACGTGGGACGTGTACCGCAAGCTCCGCCCCGCCGCCACCGAGCTGCAGCTCATCACCGTCGGCCGCATCGCCACCGGCCTCCTCGTGATCCTGGGGCTGCTGTGGATTCCGTTCATGAAGTACATCTCGTCGCAGCTCTACATCTACCTGCAGAGCGTGCAGGCGTACATCGCGCCGCCGATCGCCGCCTGCTTCCTGCTCGGCATCTTCTTCAAGCGGCTCAACGGCCCCGGCGCGATGGCGTCGCTCGTCACCGGGTTCGTGCTCGGCGCCCTGCGGCTGATCCTCGAGCTCGCCAACGGCCCGGCCAAGACCGCCCTGGCCGACGGCTCGGTGTGGGCGTGGTACGCGGAAATCAACTTCCTGCACTTCGCCGTGCTGCTCTTCGCCATCTGCACGTTCGTCCTGGTGGGCGTGAGCATCCTGACGCGGCCGCCGACCGACCAGCAGACTGTGGGCCTCACGTACGGGAAGCCCGACGTGGGCGAGCCGG
Source organism: Gemmatimonadales bacterium (assembly GCA_030699545.1). Lineage (GTDB taxonomy): Bacteria > Gemmatimonadota > Gemmatimonadetes > Gemmatimonadales > GWC2-71-9 > 20CM-2-65-7. Next base: position 2,143 of record JAUYMC010000111.1, read on the forward strand.
GAGCCGCGGTGCACGCCGGCCCTGAAGGCCGGGGACGCGATCTCGCGCTGTCGTTCGTGCTGATGGGACTGCTGGGCGTGCTGTGGATCATCTTCGCGTAACGGCGTCCGCGGTACGCGGTGCGCTGTGCGCGGGACTGCTCGCCGTCGCGGCCTGCGCGACGGGGGCGCGGCCGTCCGACCGTCCGGCCGTCGGGCCGTCCGCTCGTTATGACCCGCCCCGCGACCTCGGACAGCTGTTCCACGACGTCCAGGTCTCCGGCATCTTCGAGGACTCCAAGACGTTCGTCGACGCGCAGCCCCGGCTCCCGCCCGATTCGATCCGCCGGCTGTACGACGGCGGCGTCACCGATCTGCGCGCCTTCGTCGAGCGGCACTTCGAGCTGCCGGCCGCGGCGGTGGAGACGTACCGGTCCGACACGGCACAGTCGATGGAGGAACACCTCCGCGCCCTGTGGCCGGTATTGATCCGGGGGCCGCCGTCCGGTGGTGCCGCGCAGTACTCGTCCCTCATCCCCCTTCCCGCGCCGTATGTCGTTCCGGGCGGCCGATTTCGCGAGATCTACTACTGGGACACCTACTTCACGATGCTGGGGCTGGTGGAGAGCGGCCACACCGAGCTGGTGCGCGACATGCTGGACAACTTCGCGCACCTGGTTCGCACCATCGGACATATCCGCAACGGCAACCGCACCTTCTACCTGCACGGCAGCCAGCCGCCCTACTTCGCCGCGATGGTCGGATTGTA
>JAUYMC010000118.1 GCA_030699545.1 Gemmatimonadales bacterium
GCCGACGGCGAGTGCCAGGGTGAGCACGACTCCCGCCAGCCACACCGGCCAGCTCGCGACGTGCAGCTCCCGGCCCAGCCAGCTGGCGGCCCCGAGCAAGAGGGCGCTCGTCAGGGCGAGCCGGGCGGCGGCGAGGCGCGCCCCGGGCGGACCCGCGGGGCGCTCCAGGCTGCGGTGCACGATCACCGGATAGGCGACGGACTGGATCCCGCGGCCGACCATCATGCCGAGGCAGAGCCCGAGGATGCCGAAGGCGTGCGTGAGTCCGATGGCGAGGCCGAGCGTGGCCACCGCCGTGACGGCGGCGATCACGACGCGGCGGCGCGGGCGCAACGCCGCGTCGATGATGTAGGCGTCGGTCCGGATGAACGCGGTCTGCGCGATGATCAGCACGATCAACAGATCGACCCACGGGCCGGCGTAGAGCCGGGCGCCGTCGTGCACCCACAGCGCGAGAAAGGACGGGTTCCACGCGAGGACGGTGGCGCCGACCGCGGTCACGAACAGCCAGGTGAGCGTGAGCAGCTCGCGGCGCACCTGCGCTGCGCGCTCGAGCTGGCGCTCGCCGAGCAACCCGCCGAAGCCCGGCATGGCGGCGCCCGCAGTGAACATGTGGATGCCGAGCCCGGTCCGGGCCGCGTAGCCGGTCAGCACGAACGTGGTGACCGCCGCCGGCGAGACGACGGCGCCCAGGATGATCACGTCGCTCGCGAGCAGCAGCTTGGCGATCATGTCGCCGGCCGAGAGCCAGACGCTCATGCCAAGCAGCCGCTTCACGTCGGGGCGGGTGGGCCGCGCTACGCGGAACCAGGAGACGTACTTGCGGACGAGCAGCCAGAAGAACACGCCGGTGATCAGCGCGCGCGCGATGAGCGAGCCGCCGAGTCCGGCGAGGCCGAGCCCGAGATACACGGCCCACGCGGCGAGCGCGCCCCACACGATGCTGACGGCCGCCTGCAACCCCATCCGCTTGTAGCCGAGGTTCATGCCGCGCAGCACCGATTCGGGGACGGTGCCGAGTCCGCCCAGCAGCGAGCTGACGACGAGGAGCGCGCTGGTGAGGCGCACGGCGGTGTGGGACTCGGCCGGGGCATTGACGATCGTGGGGGAGAACCACGTGATGATGGCCCCGACCAGCAGCACGACGGGCAACAGCAGCAGCCAGACGGTGAGGGCGGCGCCGACGCTGCGCCGGTTGATGTCGTGGTCGGCGGCGCCCTGTTGCTGCGCGACGACCAGGCGCAGCGCTTCGGTGGGCCGGCCGTCGGCGGCCGACATGTAGCCGACGAGCCGGCCCAGCATCTCCCACACGCCGTACAGGGAGCGGCCGAGCCCGCCGACGAGGATGGGGGTGATCACGAGCGTCACGCCCGCTTTCACCGCATAGTCGAGCAGCGACGCCAGCGCGCTGAGCGACGCGCGCCGCGTCAGCGCCTGGAGCGCCCCGCTGGCCGGAGCCGCCGGCTCGAGCCCCCTGCGGACGACACCGGCTTCAGTGCCCATTGCGCCGCTGCTTGAGCGTGGCCATCAGGCGGGCGGCGCTCTGCTCCGTCGGCTCGCGATCGGTGCTCAACGCATCGACGACGACGTGCCCGGCCCGGGCCAGCTCCGCGATGGCGCGGTCGAACGCCCTGCGGAATCCCGCGGAGAACCCGGAGATCTCCGCGTCGGAGCGATCCTTGACCATGTGGGGCTTGGCGCGCGTCCGAATGCGGCGCGCGAGCGTCAGGTCCGACGCATCGAGGAACACGACGACGTCGAGCAGCAGCGCCCAGTCGGCGACCGCACGGCGGCGCCATGCGGCGGGCACCCGGTCGCCGTTGTGCTTGAAGAACACCTCGAGCCAGCTCAGCGCGAAGACGGGTCCTTCGTCGAGCAGGAGGATGCGGTGCCGCGTCGCCTCCTGGCGGACGACGTGCCGCAGCGCGCCCAACCGGATCATCTGCGTCATCTCGCCCCACCGCAGCCGCGAGCGGCCGCCCCCGAGTGCGGCGGAGATGATCGTCGGCAGCAACGCAAGCGCGCTGGACAGGAGCTGCGGCCGGGGCAAACCCCAGAGACTCAAGCCGGAGCGGACGGTGGCGTCGGTCCGGCTGACCCCTTGCGCCAATGTCGTCTTTCCCGCGCCGGCCGGCCCCACCAGCTCGACGATCACCGCCCGCCCTTCTGCGTGCTTCACACCGTCCTCCACAACTCCGTTTTGAGGGTCGCCAGTACGTCGGCGAGCGGCTGGGCGGCATCGATGATCCGGGCGCCCGATCGGCTCCAGTCGGTGTCCCGCGTGACGCGGGCCCGGGCCCGGACATACGCCGCAGGCTCGCTCGGCTTGCGGCGGACCGCCGTTTCGGGATCGAGACGCAGCAGGACGACGAGGTCGGGCCGGGTCATGCGCTCGTAATAGCCGTGCTCCCAGCGCCGGAGCCGCTGCGCCAGCGCCGACTGCGCGCCGAGCGCGTAGCCCTGCGCGTCGCTCGGCCCGGCGAGCGGCCAGTTCTCCCGCGTGGGATAGCGCTCGCAAATGGCGAGCCCGCCCGACGTCGCGAAGCGGCGCGCGCGCCGGTACAGCCGGTAGCGGTCGCGCGCGGTGCCCAGGCTGCGCAGCAGCTGGAGATGCGCGATCAGCGACGGTGAGGCGCCCGCCAGTGAAGCGGCCTTGAGCAACCCCCCCGCGAACAGCGTGGTCAGGCCGCGCGGCGGCCGACCGAGGTGGAGGTGGATCGTGGCGAGCCGGGGCTCGAGCCAGGCGCGCAGCGCGTGCGCGCAGGTCGATTTCCCCGCGCCATCCCCGCCGAGCAGCGCGATGACCGCGCCGCCGCCGGCGAGCCGCTGGCCGGGGCCACCGACACCGATCTTGCGGAGCACGCGCTCGCCCGCGGCGAACACCGGGGGGCGGGCGGCATGCGCCTCGAGGCAGCGCGTGAGCGCGGCCCGCGCGGCGAGCCGGCGCGGCGCCGGACAGTGTGGACGCAGGGCGTCGCGGCAGCGATCGAAGACGTCGAGGCTCAACTCGGGGAGATGGCGCGCGATCGCCACTATCATGGTGCGGTCCTCGACACGATCCAGCTCGGGCATGGGCCCGTACAGCCAGCGCGGCGGCGAGCGGCGCAACAGATCGGCGGCCGAGTGACGCAGCGTGAGGCGCAGCACCAGGACGATGGCCTCGAGCTCGGGCGCGGGCGTCTTGAACACCGCGCCGTCGTGCTGGACCGCGGAGTCGATCAGGGCGTCTTCCAGCGGCAGGCGGTAATGCGTCCGCCACGGCAGACCGATCATGAGCCGCGAATAGGCGTGCACGTGAATCAGCTGGCCGCTGCGTTCGTCGAGTCCAAAGAAGTGCGCGACGCCGGCGGCCTCGCGGCCGGCGGGCGCCGCGATGGGCTTGAATCCCAGGCCGCCGAGCACGTTGCTGAATGCCGGCCAGGCGGCGCGATCGACCAGGAGGTCGATGTCGCCCCGGCCGCTCTCCCAACGCTCCCGTTTGCCGTGGCCTTTCCACTGGCAATACGGGATGCCGCCCCGGGCCAGGGCCTCGCCCAACTGCGCCGCGAGGGAGCCGGGATCGGGTCTTTCCGGTCGCGGCGGCGCGGCGGTGGGGATCAGACTCAGTGACACGCGCCGGATCCCGAGTCGGTGAAAGTGGAACCCGCGACGGGGAGGAACGCCCAGTCGTAGCCGGCGGCCTTGAGCGTCAGCTTCAGGATGCCGTAGACGCTGCCGCGCACTTCGCTGTGCGGGTGAATTTCCACGGTGGGCATGTCGACGCTCTCGCCGCCCGTCCCCACGTTGAACTGCCGGATGCCGCGCTCGTCGTTGCGCTCACCGCCCGGTGTGAGCGGCGCAAACCGCTCGTACCAGTGCTGCTGGCCATTGACCACGACGTCGGCCCCCGCCGCAAAGAGGGCATCCCACAGCGCGCGGCGATTGCCGTTGGTCAGGTATCCGGGCGTGTTGGTGGAGACGAACAGCGGCGTATGCCACAGCGCGATCGTGCACTGGGCGGTCGACGCGGCGAGGTCGGCTTTCAGCCATTGCACCTGTGCGGAGCCGGCCCCGATCTCGATATTGTCGTTGAGCACGACGACGTGCCACGCGCCGATGTCGGTGCTGTAGTAGCCGAGGTCGCGGGGACCAGCCCGCTCGCCCCAATAATCGAAGAAGCCGTCGGCGTTCCCCATGTCGTACTCGTGGTTGCCGAGGACGGGGAAGGTCCGGTCTTTGAACCGGCCCCAGCTGGGCTCGTAGCACTGCTGGTAGTTCTCCACCGTCCCGTTGGGGAAGGCGTTGTCACCCGCCGTGAACGCATATCCGGGGAGCCCGCTGAGGAGGGACGCCGTCGCGTCGTCGCGGCTGCTGGTGCAGGTCGCGATGTTGCCAGCGCCCGCGAGCACCACCGACGCCGCGGCCAGCGTGACGTGCGCCGTCGTCGCGGCGGGCGCGCTCGCGGCCCCCAGCGCATCGGTGACGGTCAGGGTGACGTGGTAGGTCCCGTTCGTGGCGTACGCATGGACCGGCGCGGCCGCCGTGCCCGTCGCCCCGTCCCCGAAATTCCAGAGGTAGGTCAGCGGGGTGTTGCCGTCGGGATCCGACGAGGCGCGTCCGTCGAATTCCACCGTCCCCGCGGTCGTCGTGTAGGGGCCGCCCGGAACCGCGACCGGCGGCTGGTTGGCCGGAGGCGGCGGCGGGGGTGGCGGCACCGGCGGTGGAGGCGTCACGCCTTGATCAACGCAGGCCATGATCAGCAACGCGGTCAGCAGAAGCAGGCGGCCGGTCCTCACGTGCATCTCTCCTTGTATTGAAAACGGTCGGCCCTACGGCCGGCCGTGACAGTTGCCAGAGCCGAAATCGGAAAACGGGCGCCCGGCGACCGGCACGAAACGCCAGTCGTAGCCCGTGGCGCGAAGTGTCAGCTTGAGCACGCCGAAGGTGTCGTTGTTGCGCGACTCGATGTTCGGGACTGCATCGCCGAAGGCGTACAGCCCTTCGCCGCCGCCGGTGCCCACCGTGATCTGCCGGAGGCCGAACGCGCCGTCGGCAGTGCCGTCCGGCCGCTGCGGCGCGAACCGCATGTAGGCGTGGTCGTGCCCGTTGATCACGAGATCGGCGCCGTGCTCGTAGAGCGCTTCCCACAACGCGCCGACTTCGGGCCGGATCGGGCGGCGATCGCGAATCATGGTGAACCGCGGATGATGGAAGACGGCCAGCACGCACGGCTGGGTGGCGGCCGCGAGCTCGCGGCGGAGCCAGATCTCCTGCGCCGATCCCGCGGCGATGAAGCTCGACTGCTCGGTGCCGGTGTTCAGCACCAGCACGCGCCAGCTGCCGATGCTGAAGGCGTAGTAGCCCTTCGTGGGATCGCCGGCGGCGGCGCCGAAGTAGCCGAAGTAGCCGGCGGCGTCGGGGGTGTTGTAGTCGTGGTTCCCGGCGACCGGACGGGTCCGGTCTTTGTGCCGGCCCCACGTCGGCCCGTAACAGTCGGCATAGTTGGCCGCGCTGCCGTTCAGATAGGCGTTGTCGCCCAGCGGCATGACGAGGCCCGCCAGATCGTCCAGGAGATCGGCGGTCAGATTGTCGCCGGGGCGGCCGCAGTCGCCGATGTCGCCGGCCAGGAGCAGCACGGGCGCCGTCGCCGTGACGGTCGTCCCGTCGCTGCCGCTCGCGCCCTGCTGATCGCGCACCGTCACGCGCACGGTGTAATTGCCTTCGCTGTCGTAGGCGTGCGTGGCGCTGATCGGATTCGTCGCGCTGCCGGTGGACGTCTCGCCGTCGCCCCAGGCGATCGTATACGTTCCCGCCGTGCTGTCGTCGTCCGTGAATGTCGCCGTCAGGCGGAAAGGCGCGCCCGCTGGCGTTGTCCGGGCCGGGCCCGCGTCGACGACCGGGGCGGGATTGGGATCCGGATCAGGACCCGCTCCCTCCCCGCAGGTCGCGGCCGCGAAAACCAGAAAGACAATGCCGAAGCGTCGCGAGTTCATGGTCGGGTGAGTGCGGTGAAGGCTCCGGCCGGGACGGCGCCGGAGCCTTCGAGAACCGCAGGTTAGTGACAGGCGGTTTCGCCTGAATCCGTGAAGCCACCGGTGATCGTGGGGAGGAACTCCCACTTATAGCTCGCCGTATCCAGCGTGAACTTCATCACGCCCCAGGTGCTGTTGTCGCGCACTTCGACGTTAGGCGCGGGGTTGGCGAGGTTCCGCAGCGTCCGGCCGCCGGTGCCGACGATGAACTGACGGATGCCGGTCGCTGCGTTGATGTTCCCGTCGGGATCGGACAGGGCGTAGCGCTCGTAGTACTGATCGTTGGACGCGACGTACACGTCCACGCCGTGGGCGTAGAGCAGCTCCCAGATGTCATCCAGGTTGCCCTGCCGGTGCCACGTGCCGGTGCCCGAGTAGAAGCGTCGCTCCCAGCTGATGGCCATGACGCAGGGCTTGGTGTTGGCCTGAAGATCGGCGGCGAGCCAGCTCACCTGCTCCGAGCCGGTCATCATCTGCGTGGTGCCGTGCTGCCACGTTGCCGTGTTGAGCACGACAATGTGCCAGTTGCCGCGGTCAAAGCTGTACCAGCCCTTGCCGTCCGGTCCGATCCGGTCGCCGAAGTAGGCTTGGACCCCGGCGGCCCCCCGACCCCCTTCGTAGTCGTTGTTCCCGATGCTGTAGAACGTCCGGTCCTTGAACTGGCCCCACGTGGGCTGGAAGCACTGTTCATACGTGCCGCCCGGCGTGACGTCGTCGAGGTTGTCACCCGTCGTGAACACGGTGACGTTCGTATCCGCGAGCATGCCGTTGATGAGCGTCGCGGTGGCCAGAGGGCCGGCGGTGCTCGAGCAGCTCGTGATCTCGCCCGCGCCGATCAGGATCGGCGAGGCGGCGGGGGGAGCGGGAATGGGTTCGGTGGTGGCCGTCACGGTGTTGGAGAACGACGACGTATCGGCGGCGGTGTGCGCGGCGACACGGAAGTTGTAGACCGTCTCCGCGGTCAGCCCCATCGCCGAGAACGCCGTGACGTCGGCGGCCACGGTGCCCACCGCCGTGAACGTCGTGCAGCCGGCGCCGGTGCAGCTTTCGATCTTGTAGCCGGTCTCGTTCGTGGCGTTGTCCGTCCACGTGAGATCGACCTGCGTCTCCGACACCACGGCGGCCTGCAGGTTCGTCGGGGCCGCGACGGGCGGCGGCGGCGGCGGCGGGGGCGGCGGATTGGTCCCGCCGTCATCGCCACAGGCGCCGCCGATGCCCATCACGCCAATCGTGGAGAGCGCCACCAGGGCGCTCCATTTGAACTGAGAGGGGGACTTCATACGTCACTCCTTGTCGGTACGTGTAGCGGTAGTGGAGGCTCCCCAGTGGATCCTCCCACGAACTGTCCTGCGACTCGCTCCTTCAGCGCGGTCACCCCGCGCCGCAGCCCGGCCCCGATCAGCGGGAACGGATCATCCCACGCAGCGGCGCTCATCGCGTCGACGCGCCGCGCCCACCGCAGCCATGTGGCAAGGGACATGCCTGCGGTGCGGGCCGCGGCGAAATCCTTCCACGGCTTGCACCAGCGCACCCCGGCCCGCGCCACGGCGGGCGCGGGACGCGGCCGGCCCGTGAGATCGGCGAACACCAGCGCGGGCAGATTGACGCCCGCCACGGCGCCGAGGTGATGCCACAGATTGAAGCGCGGATTCACCTCGAGGAGGTGCAGCCGGCCGTCGTCGCCGCGCTTGAAATCGAGCTTCGCGACGCCGCGCAGCCCGAGCGTCTTCACGAGCTCGCGCCCGAGCGCCAGGACGTCGGCGGCGTCGGTGGTCTCGAGCGCCGTCGAATCGCCGTACGCCGCGGGCCACGTGCGGATCTTCCGGCCCAGGAACTCCCCGACGATCGCGCCGCGCGCGTCCACGTAGACGTGGTAGCTCTCGATCCGCGTCTCGGGGCCGGGAATTAATTCCTGCGCGATCAGCGCGAGGTTGGCGGCCGCGAGCCGCGGCCACAGCGCGCGCAGCTCGGCGAGACTGGCGACCGCCGTCGCCTTGCCGCCGCCCCCCACCGGATCCCATCCCGCCGTCGCTTTTCGCACCGGCTTCAGGGCGAGCGGGAAGCGGAGCGGGAAATCGGCCGGCAGCGGCTCCTCGGCCGGATGCAGGATGCGTCCCGCGGGCACGGGGAGGTGGAGTCTGGCCGCCAGCGCCTGGAACTGGGCCTTGTCCACGAGCTGCTCGACGAGGCCCGCCTCCGGCACGACGAACCGGAACGCCTCGCGCAGCCGGTCGCGGTGGCGCGAGACCAGCAGCAGCCCGCGGTCATCTTCGTAGAAGAGCACCGGGGGCTCGGGTTGGCGCTCGCCGTAGGCCACCAGCGCCGCGACGAACTGCTCGGCGGGCGCGGTGTCGCGGATGGGCAGGACCCGGCGGGTGTGGCGCGAGAACCGGGCGGGCGAGCCGGGGTCGGCGATCACGGCCGAGGGGATTCCCGCCCGGCCGAGCGCGCGCACCAGATCGATGTCGCCGAGGAC
>JAUYMC010000126.1 GCA_030699545.1 Gemmatimonadales bacterium
ATCGACTCCCTGAAGCCGCTTGCGCCCGCGCGGCTGGTGGGCCGTCTGCATGGGATCGTCCGGGGGGAATCGGCGGCGCTGACCGCCGACCGGCCGCTCACGGCCGATATCGAGCGCGTGGCGTCCGCGATTCGCGCCGGGAAGTTCGAGCTTCCGGCGGAGGCGGCATGACCCCCGCGCGCATGATCCGCGCCCCGCGCGGCCCCACCAAGACGTGCCGCGGCTGGATCCAGGAAGCGGCGCTCCGCATGCTCATGAACAACCTCGACCCCGACGTGGCGGAACGGCCGGCCGATCTCATCGTCTACGGCGGGACGGGGAAAGCGGCGCGCGACTGGCCGTCGTTCGACGCGATCTGCCGGACGCTGAAGACGCTGGGCGACGACGAGACGCTGCTGGTGCAGTCGGGCAAGCCGGTCGGCGTCTTCACGACGCACGCCGACGCGCCGCGCGTGCTGATCGCCAATGCCAACCTCGTCGGCCGCTACGCGACGTGGGAGGTCTTCCGCGATCTCGAGCGGCGCGGCCTGACAATGTACGGGCAGATGACCGCGGGGTCGTGGATCTACATCGGCACCCAGGGAATCCTCCAGGGCACCTACGAGACGTTCGGCGCACTCGGCGCGCGGCATTTCCACGGCACGCTGCGGGGCCGGATCGTGCTGACGGGAGGGCTCGGCGGGATGGGGGGCGCGCAGCCGCTGGCCGTCACGATGCAGGAGGGTGTGTGCCTCGCGGTGGAGGTGGATCCCGCCCGCGTGCAGCGGCGGCTGGAGACGCGCTATCTCGATCGCGCGACGGCCAGCCTGGATGAAGCGCTCGCGTGGTGCGATGCCGCGCGGCGCAGCGCCACGCCGCTGTCGGTCGGCCTCATCGGCAACTGCGCCGACGTCCTGCCGGCGCTGGTGCGCGCCGGATTCGCGCCCGACGTCGTCACCGACCAAACCTCGGCCCACGATCCGTTGAACGGCTACCTCCCCGCCGGCGTGTCGCTCGACGCGGCCGCCGCACTGCGCCGGCAATCGCCCGAGGAATACGTGCGGCAGGCGCGGGCCAGTATCGCGCAGCACGTGCGCGCGATGCTCGCGTTCCGCCGCGCGGGAGCCGTCGTCTTCGACTACGGCAACAACATCCGCACCGAAGCGCGCGATGCGGGCGTGGGCGACGCGTTCGACATTCCGGGATTCGTGCCCGAGTACGTGCGGCCGCTGTTCTGCGAAGGCAAAGGCCCGTTTCGCTGGGTGGTGTTGTCGGGAGATCCGGCGGATCTCGAGCGGACGGACCGGCTGGTGCTGGAGCTGTTCTCCGACGATGCGCATCTCGCGCGCTGGATAACGCTGGCGCGCGAGCGCGTCGCGTTTCAGGGGCTGCCGGCGCGCATTTGCTGGCTCGGCCAGGGGCAGCGGGCGCGCTTTGGCGTCGCGCTCAACGATCTCGTCCGGCGCGGCGAGATCACCGCGCCCGTCGTCATCGGACGCGACCATCTCGATACCGGATCGGTGGCCTCGCCGTTCCGCGAGACCGAGGGGATGCGCGACGGCTCCGATGCCATCGCCGACTGGGCGGTTCTCAATGCACTGCTCAACACCGCGTCGGGCGCGTCGTGGGTCTCGTTTCACCACGGCGGCGGCGTGGGGATCGGCAACTCGCTGCACGCGGGGCAGGTGATCGTCGCCGACGGCACCGACGCGGCCGCGCGCCGGCTGGAGCGCGTGTTGACGAACGACCCCGGCATCGGCGTCGCCCGCCATGCCGACGCCGGATATCCCGAGGCGCTGGAGACCGCGCGGCGGCACGGGATCCGGGTGCCGATGCTCCTTCCGGGGACGCCCGACTGAAGACGCTGCTCGTCGGCGCCCGCCAAGTCGTCACGTGCCGGGGGCCGGCGCGCGCGCGGCGCGGCGCCGAGATGGCGGAGCTCGGCGTCCTCACGGATGCCGCCGTTTTGCTCGACGGCAGGGCGATCGCGTGGGTGGGCCCGCGCGCCGACGCGCCCGCCGCGGCGACGACGGTGGAAGTCGAGGGCGTGATGCTTCCCGGATTTGTCGATTGCCATACTCACGGCGTCTTTGGGGCCCCACGCCTCGACGATCATGAGCGACGCGCGCTCGGCACCGACTACAAGGCGATCGCGGCGGCGGGCGGCGGCATCCTCCAGTCGGTGCGCGACGTCCGTGCGCGAACCGAGGACGACCTCACGGCGATCACCCGCACGCGTCTCGCCGCGCTGCTGGCGCAGGGCGCCACGACGATCGAGGTGAAATCGGGATACGGTCTGTCGCTCGAAGCGGAGCTGAAGCAGCTGCGCGTGATCCGGCGGCTCGCCGGCGCCCAGCCGGCGACGCTCGTCCCCACGTTCCTCGGCGCGCACGAGATCCCGCCGGAGTATCGGGGGAAGCGGAAGGAGTACGTGACGTTACTGTGCGAGGAGATGATTCCGGCGGTGGCACGGGAAGGGTTGGCGCGCTGTTGCGACGTGTTCTGCGAGCCCGGCGTGTTCAGTCCGAAGGAGACGCGAGCGATCCTCGCGACGGCCCGGCGGCATCAGCTCGCGCTGAAGCTGCACGCCGACGAGCTCGAGGGATCGGGCGGCGCGGAGCTGGCGGCGGAGCTGGGCGCTCTCTCCGCCGATCACCTCGCGGCGATTTCGGACGCCGGCATCGGGGCGCTGGCGCGGAGCGATACCGTCGCCGTCTTGCTCCCCGCGACCATGGTGTTCCTCGGCGCGCGGAGCCAGGCCCCCGCCCGCCGGCTGATCGACGCGGGGGCCGCGGTGGCGCTGGCGACGGATTTCAATCCGGGGTCGTCGCCGACAATGAGCCTGCCGCTCGTCATGGCGCTCGGTGTCTCGCAGCTCGGCCTGCGACACGCCGAAGCCGTGATGGCGGTTACCGTGAACGCCGCCGCCGCCCTGGGGTTGGCGGGGGAGCGCGGCCAGATTGCCCCCGGCTTCGCCGCCGACCTGGTGGTGGCGGCCGTGCACGACTGGCGGGAGGTGGCGTACTGGATGGGGGGAAGCGTCGTAAGCGCCGTCTGGACAGCAGGTTCGGCTTGTCCCGCTGTTTCGGCCCCGGTATCTTAACCGTCCATGTCCAAACTTGAGCAGCTCAAGGAGAAGGCCAAGGGGCTCGAGGGGCGAGACCCCAGAAAGGCCGTGGACGTCTGGATCGACGCGCTCAAGTCGCAGGAATCCGACGGCGAAGCCAATCCCGATCTCTCCGTCTATAACCGCATCGGCGACCTCTATATCAAGCTGAAGGAGCCGGCCCAGGCCGCGGACTATTACGACCGCGCGGTCGACAAGTACGCCGAGCTCGGCTTTCACAACAACGCGATCGCGATGTGCAACAAGGTGCTGCGCAACGCGCCCGCGCGGCAGGGCACCTACCTGAAGCTTGCGAAGCTGTATGCCGCCAAGGGGTTCATGTCCGAGGCGAAGCAGAACTTCGTCGAGTACGCCGAACGGATGCAGCGGGCGGGCAAGATCGATCAGGCGTTCGCCGCGCTGAAGGAATTCACCGACATCTCGCCCGAAAGCGAACGCTTGCGGGAGATGTTGCGCGAGCACCTGAAGATGTACGGCAGCGATCCGGGCGGTGGGAAGCGACCGTCCACGGGGCGGGTGACCCCGCCGCCGCCGGCCGACGACAAGACGAAGACCGGCAGCCGCAAGACCTCGAGCCTCGTGTTCCTCGACCTCGATGAGCCGAGCCCCAAGGCCAAGGCTGCCGCGAAGGCCGCCGCGCCGCCGCCGCCCAAGGAGCCGGAGCCGCAGCCGGAGTCCCTCGCCATCGAGACGACCAGTCTCGCGGATGACGAGCCGGACGAGGACGTGGCGAATGGTGACGGGGGCATGCTCGAAGGGCTGGAAACGACACACGCCGATTTCGGCTCGATCAGCGCGTCGGCGACGG
>JAUYMC010000001.1 GCA_030699545.1 Gemmatimonadales bacterium
GCGACCGCGATCGCCATCTTGTACACATCCGGCACCTGCGTGATCACGTTGAGCGACATGAAGCCGCCGTAGCTCCAGCCCCAAATGCCGATGCGCGTCGAGTCGACGTACGGCAGCCGGCCGATCACCCGCGCCGCGGCCGCCTGGTCTTTCGTCTCGATCACGCCCATCTGCCCGTAGATGATCTTCCGCCAGGCGCGGCCGCGCGCGCCCGTCCCGCGGTTGTCCACGCTCGCCACGATGTAGCCGCGCTGCGCCAGCATCTGATGCCAGAGATAGTTCGGCCCGCCCCAGCCGTCGAGCACCGTCTGGGATCCGGGGCCGCCGTACACGGTGAAGAACACCGGATACCGCTTGGCCGGATCGAAGCCCGGCGGTTTGATCAGATACGCGTTGAGCCGGATGCCGTCCCCGATATCGACCGTCGTGAACTCGGTCGTCCCGAGCCGCAGCCGAGCGACCCGGCCCTTCAGCGTCGCATTGTCCACCAGCGTGCGCTGGACCCGGTGATCCGGCAGGCTGACGAGCTCGGCGGTGGGCGGGACGCCGAAGCGCGAATACGAATGCACGGCGAACCGGCCGCTCGGCGAGATGTTGTAGCCGTGCATCCCCACGCCGGCCGCCACGGGCGTCACGCGCTGCGGGGCGCCGCGCCGCGAGAGGCGCACGCGATAGAGGTAGCGCTGCGTGGGATTGTCGGGCGATGCCGTGTAGTACACCCAGCCGCCCGCGGTGTCCACGCGCGGAACGCCGATCACGTCGAAGGCCCCGCTGGTGAGGGCGCGCGGCGAACCGCCGCTGCGCGGGAAAAGATAGAGGTGCGCCCACCCGCTGCGCTCGGAGAGCCACAGGATGTCGCGGCCGTCGTTCACGAAGCGCAGCTGATCGAATTGCTCCACCCACGTGCTGTCGCGCTCTTCGAACAGCGTGCGCACGGCGCCGGTCTGCGCGTCGGCGAGCATGACGTGCAGCGTGTTCTGCAGCCGGTTCATGTGCTGGATGACGAGCTCCCGGCTCCCTGCTCCCCGCTCCCTGCTCCCTGCCGGCGCCCATTCCATACGCGCGATGTAGTTGTTGCGGGGATCGCCCGGCACGTTCATCCAGCGCGTCGCCCCGCCGCCGGCGGCGCTGACCACGCCGACCCGGCCGGCGGAGTTGGTCCCGCCCGCCTTGGGGTACTGGACCTCGAAGAAATAGGCGTAGAGGGAATCGGTCGTGTTATACAGCGGAAAGTCGCGGACACCCGTCGCGTCGAGCTGCCAGTAGGCGATCCATCGCCCGTCCGGACTCCAGCGCCAGCCGTCCTGAAGTCCCAATTCTTCCTCATACACCCAATCGAAGGTCCCGTTGATCGTCGTGCGCGAGCCGTCGCTGGTGAGCTGCGTGATCCTGCCGGTCGCGAGATCTTCGACGGAGATGTTGTTCTCGCCGTAGCGTACCCACCCCACGCGGCCGCCGTCGGGCGAGAACTTCGCGAACATCAGCGTCGCGGGAGTCCCGCCGTTGGGGCCGCCGAGCTGCTGCAGCTTGCCCGTGCCGATATCGAGCGTCCAGTAATCGCCGCGCGTGTTGGTGCGCCACACCTGCTGCGAATTCGTGAAGATCAGCAGCCGTTTGCCGTCCGCCGACCAGCGGTACTCCTCGATGTCGAGCGGCGTCGAGTCGCCGACGGGCACGAGCCGGTCGGCGGACACGAGAATGGTGCGCTGACCCGTGCGTGCGTCGTAGCGCACCAGGTCCTTGCCCGATTCGTCGTTCGCGTCCTCGAGCGTCGTGTAGGCGGAGCCGTCCGTCAGCCACACCAGCGGGCCGAACGAACCGCCGCGAAACTCCGGGCTGGCGTAGATCCGCTCGACGGTGAGGAGGGTGGAGTCGGCGACTTGAGCCGCGGCCGTTCCACGTTCGGCGGGCGGGGGGGGCGGCCCGAGCCGCCTCTCCTGGCGCTCGGGCTGCTGGGCCGCCGCGGGCGCCGCGGGCGAAGTCAGCACCAGGGACAGCAGCAGCCAACGGGTCAGGCGGGTCATGCGGGCTCCCGGATGAGGAAGGCCTGTAGGATAGGGAGCCGCCGCATTCTCGGTAAGGTCTTGGCTGGACGCGCGTTGCCGACTACTTTCCGAGGCCCAATGGGGGACCTGTCGCTGTCGCGCAGCCAGCTCCTCCTCCTCGCCGGCACGGCCAATCGCCCGCTGGCCGAGGAGATGGCCCAGCATTTGGGCCAACCGCTGTGCGCCGTGACGCTCCGCCGTTTCGCCGACGGCGAGCTGTTCGTAAAAATCGACGAGAATGTGCGGGGGCGCGATGTCTTCATCATCCAGCCCACCAATCCCCCGGCCGAAAACTATCTGGAGCTGCTGCTCCTGATCGACGCGGTGCGGCGCGCGAGCGCGGCCCGCGTCACGGCGGTGCTGCCCTACTTCGGGTACGCGCGGCAGGATCGCAAAGATCAGCCGCGGGTGGCGATCAGCGCCAAGCTGATGGCGAACGTGATCACGCACGCGGGAGCCGACCGGGTGCTGGGAATCGATTTCCATTCCCATCAGGTGCAGGGGTTCTTCGACATCCCGGTGGATCATCTCTACGCCGCTCCGGTGTTCGTGAACCACTACCGGACGAAGTCGCTCGAGGATCCGGTGGTCGTGGCGCCCGATGTGGGCTCGGCCAAGATGGCGCGCGGCTTCGCCAAGCGGCTGAACGCGTCGCTGGCGATCATCGACAAGCGGCGCCCGTCGGCGAACATCGCCGAGGTCGTGAACGTGGTGGGCGACGTCGCCGGGAAGGATTGTCTGATTCCCGACGACATGATCGACACGGCGGGGACGATCACCGAGGCCGCGCTCGCGCTGCAGCGGCTCGGCGCCCGGCGCATCTTCGCCTTCGCGACGCACGCGCTGCTGTCGGGGCCCGCGGTCGAGCGGCTGCGCGCCTCGCCGATCGAAGAAGTGACGGTGACGAACACGATCCGGATTCCGGACGAGCGGCTGTTCGAGAAGCTGAAAGTGCTGTCGATCGCGAGCCTGATGGCCAAAGCCATCGGCTATGAACATTCGAATCAGTCAGTCAGTTCTCTTTTTGATTAGGTAAGAGGAAGCCATGGCACAGACGGTGAGCCTCGCGGCGCGTCCGCGGGAACAGACGGGCAAAGGCGCGGCACGCCAGGCGCGCTTCGCCAAACAGGTCCCCGCGGTGATCTACGGACACGGCCGCACCACCCAATCGCTGATGGTGGATGGGCTGGCGCTCGAAAAGGCGCTCGCGGGCATCGAGCCCGAAAGCACCCTGTTCGAGCTGACCCTCGAGGGCAAGACACTCCGCACGCTGATCCGGGAGATCCAGCGCCATCCGCTGCGACCCGACATCATTCACGTGGACTTCTACGAGATCCGCGCGCATGAGAAGATCACGCTCGAGGTGCCCGTGCATCTCGCCGGCACGCCGGACGGCGTGCGCAACGCGGGCGGCGTGCTCGACCAGGTGCTGCGCGAGGTCGAGATCCAGGTCCTCCCCGAGCACATCCCCGACCGCGTCGAGCTCGACGTCACGGCGCTGAAGATCGGCGATTCGCTGCACGTGCGGGACCTGACGATCCCCAACGCCCAGATCATGAACGGCGCCGACCTGACGATCGCGACGGTCGTGCCGCCGCGCGCCGAGGAAGTGGCCGCCCCCACGGCCGAAGCGACGGCCGAGATCGCCGAGCCCGAGCTGATCCGCAAGGTCCGCGAGGACGAAGAAGGCGAGGAAGGCGAAGCGCCGGCCGAAGGCAAGGCGCCGAAGGCCGAGGAGAAGCCGAAGGGCAAGAAGGAGGAGTAACCGCTGCGCGCCGTCGTCGGCCTCGGCAATCCCGGACCGGAGTACGCGGCGACGCGCCACAATGCCGGCTTCCGCCTCGCCGACGCGGTCGCCGCGCACTGGCAGCTGCCGCCGTTCCGTCGCGCCGAGCGCGCGCGCGCGACGGACGGGGCGGTGGACGGCATCGCGGTCCGGGTCCTCAAGCCCACCACCTACATGAACCGCAGCGGCGCCGCGCTCGCCTCGCTGCGGGCCGAGCCCACGTTCGATGCGGCCCGCGACCTCCTGATCCTCGTGGACGACTTCGCGATCCCGCTGGGGACCTTCCGCCTGCGCGCCGAAGGGTCGGCGGGGGGCCACAACGGCCTCAAGAGCATCGAAGGCGCCCTGCAGTCGCAGAGCTACGCGCGCCTGCGCATCGGCGTCGGCCCCCTCCCCGAGGGCGCGGGCGACTGGTCGGAGCATGTGCTCGCGCCGTTCGAACCCGAAGAAGACGAGCAGTTGGCAGCGCTGATCCCCGAAATGGTAGACGCCGTGGACCGCTGGCTTCGTGAGGAACGCCCGTCATGACCGCGACACAATTCCCGCTCTACGCGATCCTGTCCGGCCTCGCCGGTCTGGTGGTCGCCGCCCTCATCTACGCCGCGATCCGCCGCCAGCCCGCCGGCTCGGCGGTGATGCGGGACATTGCCGGCCTCATCCGCACCGGCGCGATGGCGTTCCTCCGGCGCGAGTACTCCGTCCTCGTCCCCTTCATTCTGATCGTCGCGCTGCTGCTGGGCCTCGTCATCGAATGGCGCACGGCCGTCGCGTACGTCGCGGGCGCGCTCAGCTCGATTCTGGCCGGGCTGTTCGGCATGACGGCCGCGACCCAGGCCAACGTCCGGACGTCGGAGGCGGCCCGGGCGTCGGGCCAGGCGCTGGCGCTGCGCGTCGCCTTCAACGGCGGCGCCGTCATGGGACTCGCCGTCGCGAGCCTCGGGCTGCTCGGCGTCGGCGCCGTGGCCCGCGCATTCCTCGACTTCGGCGTGGATGCGGCGAGCTGGAAGGCCTTCAGCGAGATCATCTCCGGCTTCGCGATGGGCGCGTCGTCCATCGCGCTGTTCGCGCGCGTCGGCGGGGGGATCTACACCAAGGCGGCCGACGTCGGCGCCGACCTCGTCGGGAAAGTCGAAGCCGGCATCCCCGAAGACGACCCGCGCAACCCCGCGACCATCGCCGACAACGTCGGCGACAACGTCGGCGACGTCGCCGGCATGGGCGCCGACATCTTCGAGTCGTACGTCGGATCCGTCATCGCCACGATCGCGATCGGCGCGACCGCGGCGACCGTGGCGAATCGCCTCGACGCCGTGGCGCTGCCGGTCTTTTATATCGTCGCGGGGCTCGCGGCGAGCCTCGTCGGCATCGGCGCCATGCGCCTGCTCGCGCGCGGATCGCCCGCCGCCGCGCTGCGCTGGAGCACGTTCATCGCCGCGGGACTCTTCATCGTCGCCGCCTTCGGGCTCTCGACGATCTTCGATCCGGTGTTGACGCGCCTGGACGGCTCGCCGCTCCCGCAGCTGGGCCCCTTCTACGCCGTGGTGGCGGGCACCGCGGCCGGCATCCTGATCGGGCTGCTCACGGAGTACTACACGTCGGCGAAACCGATCCAGGTGATCGCGGAAGCCTCGCGCACCGGCCCGGCCACCAACATCATCGCCGGCCTCGCCGTCGGGATGCGCAGCGCCGTGCCGTCCGTCCTCATGATCTGCGCCGCGATCTGGGTGGCGTACGAATACGCCGGCCTCTACGGCATCGCGATTTCGGCGGTGGGCATGCTGGCGACGGTGGGCATCACCATGTCGGTCGATGCGTACGGCCCGATCGCCGACAACGCCGGCGGCATCAGCGAGATGAGCCACCTCGGTCCCGCGGTCCGCAAGATCACGGACGGCCTGGACGCGCTCGGCAACACGACCGCGGCGATGGGCAAGGGCTTCGCCATCGGCTCGGCCGCGCTCACCGCGCTGGGCCTGTTCAGCGCGTACGCCACCGCCACGGGCATGCGGACCGGCGGGCTCGACCTCCTCGATCCCATGGTCGTGATCGGCTTCTTCCTCGGCGGGTGTATTCCCTTCTTCATCGCCGCCGTGACGATGACCGCCGTGGGCCGGGCCGCCGAGGGAATGGTGATCGAGGTGCGCCGGCAGTTCCGGGAGATTGCGGGCCTCATGGAGGGGACGGCGAAGCCCGATTCGGCGCGCTGCGTCGATATCTCGACGCGCGCCGCGCTGCGCGAGATGATCCTGCCCGGGCTCACCGCCGTCATCGCGCCCGTCGTGGTCGGCAAGTGGCTCGGGATCTATGCGCTCGGCGGGATGCTCGCCGGCGCGACGCTGACCGGCGTCCTCATGGCGCTGTTCATGGCGAATGCCGGCGGCGCGTGGGACAACGCCAAGAAGTACATCGAGGGTGGGGCGCACGGCGGCAAAGGCTCCGATCCGCACAAGGCGGCGGTCGTCGGCGATACGGTGGGCGATCCGTTCAAGGACACCGCCGGGCCGTCGATGAACATTCTGATCAAGTTGATGTCGGTCGTGAGTCTGGTGCTCGCGCCCTGGTTCATTCGCTAGGTGCTGCGACTCGGCATCGTCGGTCTCCCGAATGTCGGGAAGTCGACCCTCTTCAATGCGCTGACGTCGTCGCAGGCCGCCGCGGCTGAGAATTACCCGTTCTGTACCGTCGAGCCCAACGTCGGCGTCGTCGAGGTGCCCGATCCGCGCCTCGAGACGCTGAACGCCGTCGTCACACCGAAGCGGAAGATCCCCGCCGTCGTCGAGTTCGTGGACATCGCGGGCCTGGTGCAAGGCGCCTCGCAGGGCGAGGGGCTCGGCAACCAGTTCCTG
Organism: Gemmatimonadales bacterium; assembly: GCA_030699545.1. GTDB lineage: Bacteria > Gemmatimonadota > Gemmatimonadetes > Gemmatimonadales > GWC2-71-9 > 20CM-2-65-7. The sequence goes on from JAUYMC010000001.1 coordinate 6,678, forward strand.
TCGCACATCCGTGAAGTGGACGCGGTCGTGCACGTGATTCGCTGCTTCGAGGATCCCGACGTCGTGCACGTGATGGGTCCGGTGGACCCGGTACGCGATCACGACATCATCACGAGCGAGCTGGCGCTCGCCGATCTCGCGGTCGTCGAACGGCGGCTCGAGAAGGCGCGCAAAACGGCGCGGGCCGGCGACAAGGACGCGCAGGCGGAGCTGGTGCTGCTCGAGCGCGTCGTGCAAGAGCTGAATGCGGGCCGCGGCGCGCGCGAAGCAGGCGAGGGCGACGCCGCCATCGTCGTGCTGCGCCAGCTCGGCCTGCTCACCGCCAAGCCGATTCTGTACGCCGCCAACGTCAACGAAGACGATCTCGCGGCCGGCGGCGGGCCGTGGATCGAGCGGCTCCGTGCGGCCGTCCAGGGCCATCACGAAGAGGCCGACATCGTCCCCTTCTCCGCGAAGTTCGAGGCGGAGCTGTCCGAGCTGGCGGGGGAGGAGCGCGCCGAGTATCTCGCGGCGGCGGGCGTCGCCGAGCCGGGCCTGGACCGGCTGATCCACGCCGGCTACCGGCTGCTCGGGCTGCAGACGTTCTTCACCGTGGGGGAGAATGAAGTGCGCGCCTGGACGATGCATCGCGGCGACACGGCGTACGACGCCGCGGGGGAAATCCACTCCGACTTCCAGCGCGGCTTCATCCGGGCCGAGACGGTGGGCTACGAGGAGTTCGTCAGGGTGGGGTCCTACAAGGCGGCGCGGGAACAGGGGCTCGTGCGCAGCGAGGGCCGTGACTACGTGGTGAAGGACGGCGACATCCTGCTGTTCCGTTTTAACGTGTGAGCGCGTAGCTTTCCCGCTCACAAGTCCCCTACTCGGTGCCGCACCGCACCGGGTCGCCCATGACCAAAGGGAGGTGGCATGCCTCGGTACGAGACGACGTACATCTTCGATAGTGCGCTGGACGAACCCGCGATCAACGACAAGCTCACGCGCTTCCACGCCCTCCTCATCAAGGACGGCCGGGGCTCCGTCACGAACGTCGCCCACTGGGGCAAGCGCACGATGACGGTCCGCATCAAGAAGAAAGACACGGGCTACTACGTCGTCGCGCAGTTCGAGGCGGCCGGCGTCCTGTTGCCCGAATACGAGCGCGCCGTGAAGCTCGACGAGAGCGTGCTGCGCTATCTCGTCGTGAAGGCCGAGCGCGAACAGCCCAAACCCGTCGTGGCCGCCGCCGTCGCCGCGGAGCTCGATGAGATCGAGGAGGAAGAAGCGTGAGACGTCCCGCCAAGACCTGCCCCGTCTGCGAGTCCGGCGCGCGAGTGCTCGACTACAAGGATGACCGGACCCTCGGCCGGTTTCTCACCGAACGTGGGAAAATTCTGCCGAGCCGGCTCTCGGGGATGTGCGCCCGGCACCAGCGGCAGCTCGCGACCGCCATCAAGCGGGCGCGCCAGCTCGCGCTGATTCCCTACATCAAGGGCCACACCGCCTGAATGGTCCGCGCTGGCGCCTGATCGCGGGGACGATCGCGTTCCTGCTGTGGGCGCCCGGCAGCCTCCTCGGCCTGCCGCTCGCCGCGTTGCTCATCGCCGGCACCGATCGCTCCGGGCGGACCCTGCCGCTCGCGGGCGGCCTCGCGGCGGTGAGCCTTGGCGTGATGCTGATGGCCAGCGGCGGCGACGGGGGGGGCGCGAGCCCCAACCGGCTGGCCGGCTTCACGAATGCGTACATCGTCCTCGTGACGGCCGCGTTCCTCGGCGTCGTGCTGCTCAAGCCCGCCGCGCTGCTGCGCCAGACGGTCCGGGCGGTCGCGGCCGGCGGCGCGGCCACCGCCCTGCTCGTCCAGCTGCTCTGGGGCGCGGACGGCTGGCGCGCGCTCGCGTGGGAAGCCACGCGCGACGCCGGGCTCGCCATGCGCTTCGTCGTCGAGCGGACCCCGAATGCCTTCAACGCCTACGAGCCGGTCGTGCGCTTCGTCAGTCTCATGACCCCCGGGATGCTGGTGCTGCAGACGTTCGCCGGCTTCGCCCTGGCGTGGAGCTGGCATCAGCGTCTGGTGACCGCGCCGCTCGGCGCGCCCGCCGCGCGGTTCCGGGAGTTCCGGATCGCGGACGGCTGGGTGTGGGGCCTCGTCGTCTGGCTCGCCATCTGGATCGCCCCGACGACGGGCATCCTGCAGGTCGCCGGCGCCAACATGGGATTCGTCCTGACGACGCTCTATGTGCTGCGGGGCGCGGCGATCGTGACCGTCTTCGCCGAAGCCGCCGGCATTTCGGCGACAGCGCTGATCGTGGCGGGCAGCATCGCCACGGCGCTGGCGCTGCCGCTCCTGTTGCTGCTCCCCGGGCTCTGCACGCTGGGGATCACCGATACGTGGTATCAGTACCGGCGCCGCCTCGCGGCGCGCCAACCCCCGATTCCCCCCCAATCGAAAGCACCCTGAGGACGGCGATGGAAATCATTCTACGCGCAGACGTGCAGCACCTGGGCCAGATCGGCGAAATCGTCAAGGTCAAAGACGGCTATGCCCGCAACTACCTCTTGCCCAAGGGGCTCGCCTACCCGGCCACCGAAGCCAACAAGAAGCGGATCGCCTACGAGGGCGAGCGCCTCGCCAAGCAGCAGGCCGCCGAGAAGACCGCGGCGGAGGGGGAAGCGGCCTCGCTCGTCGACGTCCGCCTGACGTTCCCCATGAAGGTCGGGGAAGAAGACAAGCTGTTCGGGTCGGTCACCGCCAGCGACATCCAGCGCAAGCTCGAAGAGCTCGGCCATCACGTGGACAAGCGCAAGATCGATCTCGCCGAGCCGATCCGCGACCTCGGCGAGTTCCGCGTCGGCGTAAAGATCCACGCCGAGGTGCGGCCGGAGATCCTCGTCATCGTGGTGAAGGAGTAGGGCCCGCGGCGTGGGCGTCACCATCGGCTACGTCGACGGCGCCCGGTTTCGCCGTTCGCTGCTGGCGGCGGCCGACTGGGTAGCCGCCGGGCGGGACGACCTGAACCGCATCAATGTCTTTCCCGTGCCCGACGGCGACACGGGGACCAACATGTGTCTGACGCTGCGCGCCGTCGCGCAGGCGCTCCGCTCGCTCGGCGACGCGCCGGTCCCGTTGCCTCACGTTGCGGAGGCGATCGCCCAGGCGAGCATCCGCGGCGCGCGCGGCAACTCCGGCCTGATGCTCTCCCAGTTCCTCCTCGGCCTGCGCGACGGCCTCGGCCAGCGGCTGCGCGCCGGCGCCGCCGAGCTGGCGCATGCGATCGCCGTCGGCTTCGAGCGGCTGAGCGCGTCGCTCGATGACCCCGTCGAAGGCACGATCCTGACGGTCGCGCGGGAAGCGGCCGATGAGGCCCGCCACGCGCGGGGCGAGCGCGATCTCCGCGTCTTCATGCGCCGCATCGTCCGCCGCGCCGACGCGGCGCTCCAGCGCACCCCCGATCTCCTGGCGGCGCTCAAGACCGCCGGCGTCGTGGACGCGGGCGCGAAAGGGTTCGTGCGGCTGCTCGACGGCGTGCGGCGCCTCATCGAAGAAGGCCCTGTCGCCGAGGGCGCCGTGGACCGGCTGCTGCCGGCGACCAGCGCCGCCGCGCAGGCCGAGGTCGCAGCGGACCGCGACTACCGGTTCTGCACCGAGCTGATGGTGCGCGCCGGTGCGACACCCCTCCCGGCCGCCGCCGACGTGCGCGCGGCGCTTCGGTCGCTGGGAGGGTCCATTGTGGTGCTGCAGACCGGCGACCTGCTCAAGGCCCACATCCACACCGACACGCCGGACGCCGTTTTCCAGCTGGGCGCCGCCTGGGGGACCCTCGAATCCCTCAAGGCGGACGACATGCGGGCCCAGCACCAGGCCCTGCAGGCCCGCCGGCCCGTGGCCTTCGTGAGCGACACCGCCTGCGACCTCCCCGACGAGCTGGTCCTGCAGTACGACATCGGGCTCGTGCCCACCCAGCTGATCGTGGACGAGCGCGCCTACCGCGACCGTCTCGAGCTGACCTCCGCCGAGTTCTTCCAGCGGCTCCGGGCCGGCCAGCCGGCCACCACCTCCCAGCCTACGCCCCAGGCGTTTGCCGATGCCTACGCCGATGCCACTCGCGCCAGCGATCACGTGATCGTGGTGGTGGTCTCGCGGGCACTGTCGGGCACCTGTGCCAACGCGGAGGCGGCGGCCCGGCGCTTCCCGGGGGGGCCGGTCACCGTGGTCAACAGCCGCAGCGCCTCCCTCGGCGAGGGGTTGCTGATCCTCCGGGGCGTGGAGCTTGCATCGGAGGAGTGGGCTCCAGAGGCCATCGCCCGGGAGCTCGAGCGGGTGCGGGGGCAGTCGGGAGGGTTCTTCACGGTGGAGAGTTTCGATCGCCTAGTGCGGTCGGGCCGTGTCAGCCGCGGGAAAGCGTGGCTCGGCACGAAGCTCAATCTGAAACCCGTGATGGCCCTTACTGTGGAAGGGAAGATCGATCCGGTGGCGCGCGTGCGCGGGAAAGAAGCCGCGCGGCGCCGGATCCTCGCGTTGGTGGATCGCGCGCTGACGCCGCGGCCGCGGGCGCTGCGCATGGGCGTTGCGCATGGAGACATTCCGGAATTCGCGGAGACGCTGCGCGCGGAGCTGGTGGCCCGGTACCGGCCGAGGCAATGTCTGGTGAGTCCCATTACGCCGGTCATTGCCGCGCACGCGGGGATCGGCGCATGGGGGGTGTTCTATCAGGTGGAGGACGGAACAAACGGATGACGCCTTCGCTATGACTACCCGGGATCGCAAGCCGGGGAGCGGTCGGGGAACGGGAGATGTGGGGGGGGGGGAACTCGCGACGGCGAGCGCGCCGTTGCGAATGATGCGGTGCAGCGCGTCGCGGAGGCGCTGGCCGATCGGAAAGCCGTCGACGCGGTGGTGCTCGATCTGCGCGGGCTGTGCGGGGCCACCGACTACTTCATCATTGCGTCCGGGACATCGGACGCGCACGTGCGGGGCATGGCGGACCATTTGATGACGGCGCTCGCCCCGCACGGTATTTCACCGCATCATGTGGAAGGATTGGCGCAGGGCCGGTGGGTCCTGCTCGATTACATCGATTTCGTGGTGCACCTGTTTCACCCGGAGTTGCGCGATTTCTACCAGCTGGAGCGCCTGTGGGGCGATGCCCCCGTCGTGTCCGCCGCTCGTGAAGCGGGCGGAGCCGACGCAGCCGGCGCGAAAGGATAGGCACATGCGATGCACCGTACGGCGGCTCGGGATCCTGTCGGCCGTGGCACTGGCCGCCGGGGCGTCCCCCGCCCCGCTCGCCGCGCAGTACTTCGGCCAGAACAAGGTCCAGTACCGCCACTTCGACTTCAAGATCATCCAGACCGAACACTTCGAGGTCTACTACTATCCGCAGGAGCGGGCCGCGGCGCTCGACGCCGCCCGGATCGCCGAGCGCGCCTACGCCCGGCTGTCGCGCATCCTCCATCACGAGTTCCGGGGCCGCAAGCCGCTGATCCTCTACGCCTCGCACTCGGAATTCCAGCAGACCAACGCGGTGCAGGGCGAGATCAGTGAAGGCGTCGGCGGCGTGACGGAGTTCTTCAAGCATCGCATGGTGTTGCCGTTCACCGGCTCGTATGCCGATCTCGAAGAAGTGCTGCAGCACGAGCTGGTGCACGCGTTCCAGTACGACATCTACAGCCGCGGCCGGCCCGGCGGCGGGTTCCAGACGCTCGTGAGCGTGAATCCGCCCGGGTGGTTCATGGAAGGCATGGCGGCGTATCTGTCGCGCGGCGGCGTGGAGCCCGAGACGGCGATGTGGCTGCGGGACGCCGCGCTCGAGGGCCACCTGCCGACGATCGAAGAGATGACGTTCGATCCCAACGTCTTCCCCTACCGCTACGGCCAGGCGTTGTGGGCCTATATCGGCGAGAAATGGGGCGACGAGGTGATCGGCGAGATTCTCCAGAGCTCCGCCACCTCCGGCATCGACGACGCGTTCCGCCGCGCCCTCGGCCGCTCGCTCGAGGATCTGTCGGCGGACTGGCGGGACGCCGTGCAGACGACGTTCCTGCCGCAGCTCGGCGACCATTACCGCGCGCGCCGCATCGCGCAGGCGACGCTCACGCGCCGCCGCTCCAAGGGCCGCATCTTCCTCGCGCCCGCGCTCACGCCGGACGGCAAGGAGCTCGCGTTCCTCGGCGATCAGCGCGGCTTCTTCATCGATCTCTGGCTCGCCGACGCGGAGAGCGGCCGGGTCAAGCGCCGCCTGGCGAGTTCCACGATCAACAGCAATTTCGAAAGTCTGCGCTTCATCCACTCGGCGGGGGCGTTTTCGCCGGACGGCCGGACGTTTGCGATCGCGGCCAAGCGCGAAGACCGGGACGACCTCGTGCTGATCGACGTGCGCCGGGCCCGCGAGCAGGGGCGCATCAAGGTGCCGCTCAACGGCGTGCAGACCCCGAGCTGGTCGCCCGACGGGCAGCAGCTGGTGTTCACCGGTTTCGACGGCGGCTTGTCCGACCTGTTCATCGTGAACCGCGACGGCACCGGTCTGCGGCGCCTCACCAACGACAAGTACGCCGACCTGCACCCCGCCTGGTCGCCCGACGGCAAGACGATCGCGTTCGCGTCCGACCGCGGGCCGGAAACGAATTTTCAGTCCCTGCACTTCAGCAATCTCCGGATCGCCCTGTATGACGTCGAGACCGGGACGATCGAGGTGCTGGGCGGGATGAACTACGGCAAGAACATCAATCCGCAGTGGGCGCCCGACGGGCGCTCGATCGCCTTCGTGTCCGATCGGACGGGGATCTCGAACATCTTCCTGCACGATCTCAACGACCACGAGACCTATCAGCTCACCGATCTGTTCACCGGGGTTCAGGGCATCGTCGCGCTGTCGCCGGTGATAACGTGGGCGCGGCAGGCCGACCGCCTGTCGTTCGTCTACTACGAGGACGGCCAGTTCAGCGTCTACTCGCTGGAGAACCCCCGGTCGCTGCGCCGCACGCCCTACCGGGCGCCGGCGGTGCCGCCGGTGACGTCGCTGCTCGCGGGCCGGGACACCGGACTGCGCCGCGCGCCGTCGCTGGCCGCGGAATCACCGGCATACCCACCGACGCCGGCTGGCGAACCGGATTCCCTGCGGCCGGGCGAGGTGCAGTCGGTGTACCGCACGCCCGCCGGCTTCCGGCCGGCGGCCACGCCGCAGCCGAGTGAATCGACCGCGACCCCGGTCGTGTCGATTCGCGCCCTGCTCGACTCGCAAACCCTCGAGCTGCCCGATACCGCCGAATTCACGTTCCGGCCGTATCGCACGCGGTTCAGCGCCGATTACGTCGTGCGACCCACGGTGGGCTACCAGCGCGACAACTTCGGCCGCGGCTTTTTCGGCGGGACCGCGGTTGCGCTCTCGGATATGCTCGGCAACCGCACGATCGTCATCTCCGGCGCGGTCAACGGCCGCATCAGCGAGGCGCAGTTCCTCGGCGTGTACGTGAACCAGTCGCGCCGGCTGAACTGGGCCGGGGGATTCTCGCAGGATCCCGTGTACTTCTACGGCGGCAGTAACTGGGAAACGCGGGACATCGGGGGCGTCGGCGGCACGGACAGCGCGGACGTGTTCATCTCACGCATCCGCCGCTTCGTCGTGCGGAATGCCTTCGCCCAAGCCTACTACCCCTTCAGCCGCTTCAACCGGCTCGAGCTCGGGTTCCAGGCGACCAACATCGGCGAGGCGACGCTCGAGCTGGAGACGGGGTTCGACAGCCAGACCGGCCTCTTCCTGGGCCAGAACTACCGGACGCTCAGCGGACCCTCGATCAGCTTTATCCAGCCGTCGCTGGCGTACGTGCATGACAAGTCGCTGTTCGGCTACACCGGACCGTTCGCGGGCTCGCGGGCGCGGGTGTCGATCTCTCCCGCGTTCGGGGGCTGGCAGTTCACCACCGGGCTCGCCGACTACCGGCGCTACATCTACTTCCGGCCGTTTACGCTGGCGGTCCGGGCGCTCGCGTTCGGCCGCATCGGCCGGGACTCCGATCGCTTCCCGATCTTCCTCGGCAACACCGAATTCATTCGCGGCTACACCTACGGGTCGCTGCGCGACAACGAATGTATCTCCGATCCCGGCGGCAACAATTCCCAGACCGGCTGCGGCGTGCTGGACCAGCTCATCGGATCGAAAGTCGCCGTCGGGAACGTCGAGTTGCGCTTCCCGCTCACGCGCAGCCTGGTGCTCGGCTTCCTCCCGATCGGCTTCCCGCCGATCGAAGGCGCGATCTTTTTCGACGCCGGCGTGGCGTGGGACGAGCAGTCGGAAGTCAAATGGAGCCGGGAAGCGACGGACGATCCGGCGCTCGTCCGCGCACCGCTGCGGAGCTGGGGCGGGTCGATCCGCGCCAATCTGTTCGGGATCCTGATCATGCGGATGGACTACACGAAACCGCTGGACCGCGCGCGGAAGAAGAGCTACTGGACCATCAGCCTCGGTCCGACGTTCTAACTCCGCATCACTAAAACACTTGCAATGGCCTCGCCGGTTGTCTATTTTGTCCGGCGAGGCCACTTGCCTATCCATCGACTGCTTCTTCTCGCCACAGTCTCGCTGTGGGGCTGTAGGTCCCAGGCGCCGGCGGTAGCTTCCTCACAAAACCAGGATCCACAACACCTTAGGTGGCAGCTCCGCGCCCGTATCGCGGGCGCGGCGATCCGTCTCGATGCCGCCGGCGGGGTCGCACGGCTCTACCGCCTGCCCCGGCTGACGGAGATCCAGGGCGCCATCCGCGGTCGCCTCCCCGCGCTCGAGCGGGTCGTGGGCATCGACGTGGAATCGGAGTTCCTGTACGTCGCGACCGTCAAGAAGGAGCTGCTCGCCCTCGATCTCGGCAGCGGGCGGGTCGACACGGTGGCGACCGGCATCGTCCAGGCGGCGCTCGGCCCCGACGGAACGCTGTACGCCGTCGATGCGCAGCGGCGCGTGATCTCGCTATCGCGCCGCACGCGCTTCGCCTGGCCCCGCCCGCTCGACGGACTGCCGCGCGACATGTTCGGCTCCACCGACCAGCGCCTCGTCGGCATCATTCCGCAGGATCCGCCGCGCCTGCTCGTGGCGGCCGCGGATCAGCCGCCGACGGTCCGCACCATCGCCGCGGGCGGCGACGTCGCGGCGACGCGCTGGGGCGACCTCGTGGCGATCGCGCAGGATTCGGGCGTCACGTTGTACGATCCCCTGGGACGCCGCGAGCCGGCATTCGTGCCGCTGTCCGACGCCCCGCGCGCGCTCGCCTTCTCCCCGTCGGGACACCGCATCTACGTGGCGCGGCGCAACACGCCCGGACTGGCCGCGCTCGATCGCTACGATCCGCGCGAGCTCGATGGCGTCGCCCTCCCCGCCCCCGCGGCGGCGCTGCGCCTCGATCCCCAGGGCCGCTGGCTGCTCGCGCGGCCCGCCACGGGCGACTCCGCCTGGATCGTGGACCTCCCGATCAAGCAGCAGACCGGCGCGATCGCGACGGCGTGGCAGCCCGATCTCCCCGCCATCGCGCCCGACGGCATGCTGATCTACCGGCATCGCGATGCCGTGGTGGCGATGCGGCCCGATTCGCTCCGCGAAATGGGACGCGTCGACGGCGGCGCCAAAGATCTCTGGGTCCTCACGTCCTGGTTGCCGCGCAGCCGCGGCGGAGGCGGTCCCGCGCGCGCCGACGCCGCCGAAGCCGATACGATGGGCGCCGAGGGACCGCTCTACGTCCAGGTCTCCACGTCGCAGAACCCCGATTGGTCGGGCCGGCTGGCGCAGGACCTGACGCGGGCCGGTCTCGCCGCTCGTGTGCTTCCGCCCCAGCAGGCCGACGACGGCTATCGCGTGGTCCTCGGCCCCTACGCCACGCGCGCACAGGCGGAGGCGATCGGCCGCCGCCTGGGCCGTCCCTTCTGGATCTACCAGCCGGGCCAATGACCACACGCCAGCTGCCGCTCTCGCGACTCGGCCAGCTGGTCCCCCCGCTGGTGGAAGCGCAGGCGCTCGTCGCCCTCGTCTCCGTCACCGCCGACGCCGCGTGGGCCGCCAAAGCGGCGTGGGACATCGCGCGCATCGCGGCACGCGAGCGGGCGGGCCGCCGCGTGGCGCTCGTCGATCTCAAGCTCGACGAGCCGTCCCTCCACCAGACTGTCGGACTCGACGTCGGCGACGGCATCGTGGACGCGTTCGAGTACGGCGTCTCCCTCGCCAAGACGGCGCGCGAGATCCACGGCGTGTTCTTCATTTCCGCCGGATCGGATACCGCGAACGCCGCCGACCTGTACGCCCACCCGCGGTGGCGCAAGCTCCAGGCCGGGTTCGGTCACGAAGGCGCGCTGCTGCTCGTCTTCGTGTCGCCCGCGGGACTGGCCCGTCTGGCGGACGCCGCGCCGCCCGACGGCGTGCTGCTGCTGGCCCCGGAGGGCGTCGACCCGGCCATCATCACCGCGCCCGTCCCGATTCTCGGCATCGTGCGCGACCGCTGGATCCCGTCGCGCACCTCGGGCCCGGAGGTGCTGGTCGTCCCGTCTCGAGGTCGGCGGCGCGGCGCGCGCGCGGCGCTCGTGACGGTGGGACTGGCCGCCGC
>JAUYMC010000162.1 GCA_030699545.1 Gemmatimonadales bacterium
GGCTGGCGCGCCTCGAGCGCCGCGGCCAGCTGCGCCGGGCGACCCGGATCCTGCCGATGAAGGAGCTCCGCCGCCCGGCGCCCCGCAGCCGCGCGAGTGTCGTCGACGCCGTGATCGAGGATCGGCGCTCCGGCCGGTGAAGTTCTGGGACAGCTCGGCCATCGCCGCCCTTCTCCTGCAGGAGCCCCGCACCAACGACCTGCTCGCCATCCTGGACGCCGACCGCGTGGTCGTGGCGTGGTGGGGCACGCCGGTGGAATGCACGGCGGCGGTCGCGCGGCGGGAGCGCGAACGCGCGCTGACCGTGGCGGCCGCTGGTGCCGCGCTCGCGCGGCTGCGGATGATCGCCTCCGCCTGGCAGGAGATCCTGCCGGAAGGCACTCTCCGTGCCGTCGCCGAGCGGCTCGTGCGTGTGCACCCGCTGCGCTCGGCGGACAGCCTGCAGCTCGCCGCGGCCATCGTGGCGGCGGGCCACGAGCCGGCCACGCTCGAGTTCGTGAGCCTCGACCAGCGCCTGAACGAGGCGGCGGCGCGCGAGGGATTTGTCGTGCTGCCGGCGTGACCCCGATCACCCATGCGCGACCTTCGATCCGCTAGGATTCCTGTCCCTACAGGAGGCTGTCCATGACGCGCTCGCTGCCGATGCTGGTGCTGCTCGCCGCGTTCCTCGCGGCGCCCCTCGCCGCGCAGGGCCGCGGTCCCAAGAAAGAGTTCGCCGTCGCTCCCGACCGGGCTATCTCCGTGACGCGCGAGGTCCTGGTCCGTCAGGGTTGGGAAGTCGTGCGGATCGACGTGGTGGGGAACGACCGGATCGTGTACTACCGGCGGGGCAACATGGGCCGCGGCCGGGGCAAGGGTCCCATCGTGAAGATGATCATCCGGCGCGTGGAGAACCGCATCATCTTCGTGGATACGCCGGACGCGATTCTGGTGGACATCAACCTGAAGCTGAAGCTGTAGCGGCTAGGGCGTCACCACGCGGACCTGGTCGTCGGCCTGCGTCGGCACGTACACGCGGCCCGTGACGGCGTCCACCGCCGCCGCCTTCGGCGTCGGCCCCACCACCAGCGTCGCGAACACGGTGAACTTCGCGCCCTCGATCACGGCTCAGCTCCTGGAGCCCGCGGGAGCCTTGATGATGCTCGGCGGTCAAGGGTTGATCATTTCGCGACCTATTCCGGGCGGCGGGCATCTACCGTGTTGACGGCAACAGTGGGGGCGACCCAAATGGCAGTCATCATGCGGCGGGTGTTCGCAATCCTCTTGGTCTCATTCCCGGCCGGTCCACGACTCGCCCTTTCCCAGGCCGAGTCGTCCCTGGTCAGCCTGCGAATCGACCCCCTCCTGATTGCTGAAGCCGCAGAAGTGTGGACCTTGATTGCCGCGCCAGAGAATCGCATCTGGCCTGGCTGGAACGCCAGCGATACGCCTCTCCTCTTCTACCTCCCTGGGGAGCAGGACGTCCTGATCAACCACCCGCGACCCCCCGAGGGCTTCGTGCCGTACACCGGCGCCGTGCGGTTTCCCGGGGGACGGATTTTCGTCCGGGACGGCGCCACGATCATCGATTCGGACGGCCAGAATACGTCGCGAGACGTGGCCGGCATCTCGACCCTGGTCGTCGCGGATCGCCTGTCGAATCTGAGGCTCAATCTGAGGTTCAAGATGAGGGCCTGGTTGGAGAATCCGCGGCGACCGGAGGAGAAGGCCCCCGGTTTTGCGGAGCTCGCCACCGACCCTTACGATCAGCTCGCCCTGGTCGTTCACGAGGCCTTTCACGTGTTCCAGGGTCGCGCGGCTCCGCTGAAGAGTGCCAATGAGATGTTGCTGCTCTATTACCCGGTGCTGTCGGTCGAGAACAACGTGGGCTTCGCCCAGGAGGGCGCGGCGCTCGCTTCAGCCCTGCGCGCGCGCGACCGCGCGACATTGCGCGCCGGCGTGGTGAAGTGGCTCGCGTTGCGTCAGCAACGGCGCTCCGGTCTTCGCTCCGAAGCCGTTGCATACGAGGACGGAGTCGAGTTCGGCGAAGGGCTCGCCAAGTACGCCGAGTATCGTCTGTTCGAAGTGCTCCAGGGCAGCACGCCCGCGCCCGCAATGCAGTGGGCTCAGGGGTTCAGTGGATATGGCGATCTCGACCTCCGTCGCGACCGCCTCATCGGGCGCATGGTCGAGCACATGCGTGGCGAGGTCCCCGTCAACAACGACCCGTATGGGGCCGCTCCCCTCCGCATGAGGCTGTACTTTTCGGGCATGGCCATCGGTGCGTTGCTCGATCGCCTTTCACAGGACTGGAAACGGCGGATCCTCGAGCCCGGCACATCGCTCACCGGCCTCGCGCAAGAAGCCGTCCAGGCTTCACCGAGTGAGACGCGACATGCATTGGAGGAGGCTCGGCGAGACAGCGACTACCAGGCTCTCGTGGTGGCCAAGACGCAGCTCGGCGAGGCGGGCAGGGCTCGGATCGATGCGATGGTCGAGGAAATCGAACATGGCGAGGGAACGGGGATCGTGGTCGATTACGCCGCGCTCGAACCGCCCAACGCCGCGATGGCCTTCTCCCCGTTCGGGATCACCGTCGTGGACGAAGACCGCACCATCTTCTCCCAGGTTCCGATCAAGGTCCGTCTCGCAGGTGGCGCGGAGGTCGTGCAAAGGGCCCCGCGGCCGCTCTTGCTGGACAAGAGGCGCAAGCTGGTCCGATTTCGGCTGCTCCGCACCTTGACTCGCGAAGACGTCGACCGGGCGTCCGGCCTCCAAGCGACCGCGCCCGATCGCGTTACCGGCGTGGCACTCGAGCTCCCGGAATTCGCGTTCCGGGCGCCCAGGGCGCAGCTACGGTGGGAGGGCAAGGACCTCAGAATCGTCCTGCAACCGCCCGAGAAGTAGCTCATTACCAGGGATTGAATGCCGCTGGCCACGCTGGGGGAACTGCAATGCGTCGAGGACGGCCTATAGCAGCTCAGGGTTGCACGACACGGACGGCATCATCCCCGAATGTCGGCACGTAGACCCGGCCTGAGCCCGGGTCCACCGCCGCCGCCTTCGGCGTCGGTCCCACCACCAGCGTCGCGAACACGGTGAACTTGACGCCCTCGATCAACGACACCGTGCTCTCGCCGCTGTTCCCCACGTAGACGATCCCCCGGTCGGCATCCACCCCCAACCCCTCGGGCTGGAAGCCCACCGCGACGCGCGCGACCTCCTTGAATAGCTGCGGATCGGGACTGGAGACGTCGATCACGAAGACGGTGTTCTCGTCCCGGTTGGTCACGTACAGGAGTTTGGTGCGCACATCCACGGCGACGCCGTACGCGCCCTTGCCGACAGGAATCTCCGCCACGACCGCCGCCTTGACGGGATCGACGACTACCACCTCCTGCAACGTCGGAATCGCGACATAGACCAGGCCGGTGTTGGGGTTGAACGCGACGCCCACCCCCGCGCCCGGCAGCGCAACGATGGCGGTCGAGATGACGGCGTCCTTCGCCCCGTCGATCGGCACGAGCGCGGGAGCGCCCTTCTGCGGGTCCCCCGCGACGGCGACGTAGATCTGGTTCGTCGCCTCGTCCACCGCGACGCCCTTGGCGCCCGTGCCCACGGGAATGCTCACCCGGCTCGTGTTGCTGGGCCCGTCGATCACGACCACGCCGGCCGCGCTCGATACGTAGATCTGGTCCGTCGTCCCATTGACCGCCACGCCGAACGGCAGCTCGAACCCCGTGAGCACAGCGACCTCGGCGTTCTTGACGATGTCGAGCACGGAGACGGCGCTCGCCCCCGGCACGTACGCGCGGCCCGTCTGCGGGTTCAGCGCCGCGGCGACGGGGCCGAGGCCCTTGACGACCGGAATCGCGGCGATGACGCCGCCGACGTCGAACGGCTTGGTCTCCGCACTACCGGCCAGCTTCGGGGTCGTGGCGACCAGCGTGTACCCGATCCCCGCCGAGTCGATCGCCAGATCCGCGAACTGAGCGACGCCGTTGACGGAGGCGACGGCGAGCGTGTCTCCCAACTTGGCCGCCGGGTCCGGCGCAACGCCCAACCCGACAGTGACGACGTCGCTCGCCGTGGGAACGGTGTTGCCGAACTGGTCCTGGATGGCCACCCGCACGGGCGGCGCGATCGTGTCCCCCGCCAGCGCGCGCGTAGGCTCCGTCAGGAACGCGAGCCGGACCGGCGCCCCCGCCAGACCGGTCGCGGAGAACGTGACGGACGGCACGCCGGCCGCGCTCGCCCCCAGCGTGTTCGTCCCCGCGATCGTGCCGAGCGTCCAGCTCCCCATCGCGGCGATCCCCGTGGCGTCGGTCGTATCGGTCGCGCCGGTCGCCGTTCCGCCGCCGAGCGTCACGCTGAACGTCACGACGACCCCCGCCACGCGGTTGTTGAACTGGTCGCGCAGGATGACCGACGGGGGTGTGGCAACCGCCGTGCCCACTGTCGCGCTCTGGTTGTCGCCGCCGTTCACCGCCATCTGCGTGGCCGCCCCGGCCGTGCCCGTCGCGGTGAACGTGAGGGGACTGCCCGAGAGCCCGGTCGCGCTCGCGCTCAGGGTGTTGCTGCCCGCCGCCGTGCCGAGGGTCCAGACCGGCGCCGTCGCGATGCCGGCGGCGTCGCTCGTGACGGTGGTGGGCGTGCCCAGCGACCCGCCGCCCGAGGCGACGGCCCACGTGACCGATTGTCCGCCGACGGGGTTGCCGTACTGATCGGTCACGCGCGCGGTGGGCTGCGTCGCAACGGCGGTGTTGACGGTCGCCGTCTGCGAGTCGCCCGCCTGCTTGAAGATCTGCGCCGCGACGTCGGCCAGGCCCGTCGACGTAAAGGCGACCGGCGTCACGCCGGCGACACTCGCGACGAGCGTGTCGGGGCCCGCAAGCGTACCGAGCGTCCAGCTCCCCACCACCGCAACGCCGGTGGTGTCGGTCGTGGCGGTCCCGCCCGTGACCGCGCCGCTCGCCGCGCCCGGCGTGAACGACACCTGCACGCCCGCCACCGGATTGCCGCCCGCGTCCCGCACGACCACCGCCGGGGGCACCGGCACGGCGGTGTTCACGGTCGCGGTCTGGAGGTTCCCCTGGACGATCGCGAGCGACGCCGGAGTCCCTGCCGTCGCGGTGGCGGTGAACGTGGCGGGCGTCAGGCTCCCGGCGCTCACCGTGAGCGTCTGCGTGCCCACGACGCCCCCCAGCGTCCAGCTACCCACCGTGGCGACGCCGGCGCTGTCCGTCGTCTGCGCGCCGCCCGTGACGATGCCGCCCAGAGTGTCGGGCGTGAACCCCACCAGGATTCCCGCGACCGGATTGCCGAAGGCGTCCATGACCCGAACCGAGGGCGCGATCGGCACGGCCGTGCCGACCGGTGCGCTCTGGCTGTCGCCCGCGACGCTCACGATCTGGAACGCGGTGTCGGCGAGCGCCGTCGCGGTGAACGTCACGGGCGAGCCGGCCAGGCCGCCGACGCTGGCGGCGGCGGTCTGGGTCCCCGCCGGACCGCCGAGCGTGCGCAACGCGGTCGCCGTCCCGGTGGTGTCCGTGAGCGAGGTGGCGGGGCTGATCGAGCCTCCCTCCGGACCGACCGTCCACGCCACCTGCACGTTTTGCACGGGCAGGCCGGAGGCGTCGCGGACCGCGACCGCGTACGGCGTGGCAAGCGTGCGCCCCACAATGCCCGACTGCACGTCGCCGCCCGAGAGCGCGATTGTGGTGGCCGTCGTCGTGACGCCGGTGGCGTTGAAGGTGATCGGGCTGCCAATGAGTCCCGGCGCGTCCGCATCGAGCGTATTGAGCCCGGGAAGAGAATCGAGTGTCCAGGTCGTGACGCGCGCCACGCCCGTCGAATCGGTCGTGGCGGTGCTGGGGGTGAGACTGCCGAGCAGCGCGCCGGTGAGGGTGAACGTGACGGACACCCCCGGCACGCCATTGAAATACTGGTCCACGACCTGAACGACCGGCGGTGTGCTCACCGCCTGCCCGGCGAGCGCCGTCTGCCTGTCGCTGCTTACGCGCAGTAGCTGGGCCGGCGCATCAGGAATCGCGGTGGCGGTGAAGCGCACGGGCGCTACGGCCGCGGCCGTCGGCACACCTGCCTGGAGCACGTTCTGCGTCACGAAGTTGGCCAGCGTCCACGCGCCGGCACTCGCCAACCCTGTGGAGTCGGTCACGGCGTTGGGCGTGGCGACGAACCCGCCGTCCACCAGCACGAAGAAGCCGACCGTGTCTCCCGCCACCGGATTGCCGTAGGCGTCGGTCAGCCGCACCGTCGGGGCGACGGGCAATGGAGCGTTCACCACTCCCGTCTGGCTGTCGCCCGCCATCTTGATGAGCTGGCTCGGCGCGGCGGCCTGGCCCGTAGCGGTGAAGGCGGCCGAGAGGACGCCGGCAGTCGCGGTGAGCGTGTTCGCCCCCGCGAGCGTATCGAGCGTCCATCCGCCCACGGCGGCGAGACCGCTCGCGTTCGTGGTCGGCGACGGGCCGACCACGCTCCCCGCCCCCCCCGTCACGGCGAACGTCACGCCCAGGTTGGACACGGGATTGCCGTACTGGTCGAGCGCCCGAACCGCGGGCGGCGTCCCGACCGGCGTGCCCACGACCGCCGTGAGACTGTCCCCCGCGACTTTGAGCAGCTGCGTGGCGGGACCGGCGAGCCCGCTCGCCGAGAACGTCGTGGTCAAGCCGCCGCTCGTGGCCGTAAGGGTGTTCGTGCCGGCCAGCGTGTCCAGCGTCCAGCTCCCCACGGCCGCCGCGCCCGCCGAGTCGGTCGTCTGCAACGCGCCGGTCACGCTCCCGCCTGCCGACGCCGCGAAGGTCACGCCGACGCCGGGCACCGGGTTGTTGAACTGGTCGCGGACGACGACGGCCGGCGCCGTCGCAAGGGTGGTGCCGACGGTCGCGATCTGGCCGTTGCCCGCGAGCGCGGCGATCTGGGTCGGCGCACCGGCGGTCGCGGTGGCCGTGAACGTGGCCGACAGCGCGCCGGCGGTGGCCGTTACGGCGTTCTCCCCCACCGCGGTGCCGAGCGTCCAGCCTCCCAGCGTGGCCACGCCCGCCGTGTCTGTCGTCTGGGCCGCGCCGGCCACGCTGCCGCCGCCCCCCGTGACGGCGAACGTCAGGCTCGCGCCCGCGACCGGGTTTCCGAACTGGTCGAGAAGCCGGACCTGGGGATTGACCGCGACGGCGGCGTTGACGACGGCCGACTGGACGTCGCCCGCCACCTTCACGATCGCGGCGGCCGTGCCGGCGGTCGCGTTCGCGGTGAACGTGACCGGCGTGACCCCCGCGACGGTAGCCGTGAGCGTGTTGGCGCCCACGGCGGTCCCGAGCGTCCAGCCGCCCACCGTCGCGATGCCGCTCGCATTGGTGAGCTGCGCGGCGCCGGTGATGCTGCCGCCGCCGCCGCTCACCGTGAAGGTCACCGCGGCTCCCGGGACGGGATTGCCGAACTGGTCCAGCGCCTGCACCGCCGGGTCCGTAGCGACCGGGGTGCCGACGACGGCGCTCTGGAGGTCTCCGGCGGTCGCGACGAGCTGGGTCGCCGCGCCGGCGGCGCCCGTGGCGGTGAACGTGCGGCTCAGCGCTCCCGCGCTCGCCGTGAGCGTGTTCGTTCCCGCCAGCGGGCCGAGCGTCCAGGCGCCGAGCGTTGCGAGTCCCGTCGCGTCGGTCGTCTGGGTCCCGCCCGTGACGCCGCCGCCGCCGCTCGCGACCGTGAAGGTCACGGACACGCCCGCCACCGGATTGCCGGCGCCGTCATTGACCCGCACGGCCGGCGCGGTAGGGACGGCAGTAGCAACGGTGGCCAGCTGTCCGTCGCCCGCCGCAGCCAGCAGCTGCGCCGGCGCACCGGCCAAGGCGGTCGCGTCGAACGTGATCGGGCTGCCGGCGAGGCCCTGGGTGCTTGCTTCGAAGGTATACGTCCCGCTGAGCGAGCCGAGCGTGGCGACGGTGCGCGCCCGCCCGGCCGTATCGCTCACGATCAGCGAATCCGCGACCGCTGCGCCGCCGGCGAGCGCCCGGAACCGGACCGCGACGCCGCCCACGCCGAGACCGTCGGCCGCGCGGACCTCCACCTCGAGAGGCACTGCGAGGGCGGTTCCCACGATCCCGCTTTGCCCGCCCCCGGCGATCGACACGAGCTCGGTCGGCAGCGGCACGAACGTCGCGGTGACGGAGTCGCTGGCGCCGGACGGCGTGCGCGCGCGGACGCGGACCGCCGTGCGGCTCGCCGGCGCGCGCAGCACGCCGTAGCCGTTGATCCGCGCGACGGTGGTGTCGCTGGAGCTCCACGACACGTAGAACTGCGTCACGGGCGCGCCCGCCTGGAACGCCTGGATCTGAAAGCGCAGCGAGTCGTTCAGGTAGATGAAGGGGGTCGGCGGCAGCACGACGATGCTGTCGACCCCGGCGCCCGGCCCGACGTAGGTCGTGACGGGGATCTCGACGGGCTCGGGCCGCGCGACGTCGCTGCGCACCTCGATCATGCTCGTGCCCGAGAACAGCGGGATCGACCCCGCCAGCGCTTCGATCGTGACGCTCAACGACTCCCGTCGGGCGAGGAGCGGAACGCGGAGATCGAGGTCGAGGAAATCGGCATCAGGCGGGAGGACGGCGGTGGTATCGGCCAGGGTGTCGGCGACCGGGCGAACCACGACGATCCGGACGCGGTCGATGGTAAGCCCGAAATCCGCCAGGGCCGCACTCGACGGCAGAATGGGGGCGACGGCGACGCGCGCGAGCCCCCCGGCACCGCCACCCCGCGGGCCCAGGGCATCGCGGCACGTCGCGACCGCGAGGCCGAGGCCGAGGGGGACGAGAAAGCGGAGCCGATTCATGGCCCGATAATCAAGCATCAGAACGGCGAATTAGCGATATCTTGCCGGGATGCGCACCGCACGCCGCACACACGGCTTCACGGAATCGGTGATCCGGGGCATGACGCGATTGGCGAATGAGCACGGCGCGATCAACCTCGCTCAGGGATTTCCGAACTTCCCCTGTCCGGATGTCTTGAAAGAAGCGGCGGCCCGCGCGATCCGGGACGACGTCAACCAGTACGCCGTGACCTGGGGCGCGGCCCGCCTGCGGAACGCCCTCGCCGCGAAGTACCACAATTGGTACGGGATGGCCGTCGACGCCATGACCGAGGTCACAGTGACCTGCGGAGCGACCGAAGCCATGGCGGCATCGCTACTTGCCGTCGTGAATCCGGGCGACGAAGTCGTGGTCCTGGAGCCCTTTTACGAGAACTACGGCCCCGACGCCATCCTCTGCGATGCCCGCCCCGTCTTCGTCCCTCTCAGCACCACCGACCCGCTCGACCTCGACCAGCTCGCCGCCGCGTTCAGCGGCCGGACCCGGGCCATCATCGTCTGCACCCCCAATAACCCCACGGGCCGGGTCCTGACCACGGCCGAGCTCGAGGCGATCGCCGAGCTGTGCCGGCGTCACGACGCCTATGCGGTGACCGACGAGATCTACGAGCACATCTATTACGAAGGACGGCACGTGCCGATCGCGACGCTGCCGGACATGCGCGACCGGACGATCACGATCAGCGGCGCGTCGAAGACGTTCGGCGTCACGGGATGGCGCATCGGCACGATCGTGGCGCCGCCCGATCTCACCGATGCGATCCGGAAAGTGCACGACTTCCTCACCGTCGGCGCGCCCGCGCCCCTCCAGGAAGCCGTCGCCGTCGCGATGGAGTCGCTGGGCCGGGACTACTATGACGCGCTGGCGCGCGACTACAAGCAGCGGCGCGACATCCTCTGCCGCGGCCTCGTCGCGGCGGGATTTCGCTGCACGCCCCCGCAGGGCGCCTACTACGTCATGGCCGACTTTTCAGACCTCTCCGACCTTCCCGACGACCGGTTCGCGGAATGGCTGACGAAAACGCACGGCGTGGCGCCCGTGCCCGGGTCGAGTTTCTACTCCCGACCCGAGCTGGGACGCCACGCCGTGCGTTTCGCCTTCTGCAAGACCGACGCGCTCCTGGAAGACGCCGCGCGCCGGCTCGGCCGGCTGCGCGACTAGCTCTTCGCGAGCTCCCGCAACGCGTCCACCAGACGCCGCGCCTGCGCCTGTGATCCGAGGCCGTCGGCCAGCGTGGTCAGTGCGGTGCGGCGCTGATCTCCCGACGCCCGCTCCGCGGCCGCCAGCTCCTGCCGCAGCGACGCGATGCGCGCCGCCGGCAGCGCATTCGAGCGCTCGAGCTGATCCACGTACGCCCGCGCCAGCGCGAACGTCGCCGGCCAGACGAACTGCGGCTGACCCTGTGCGTTCAGATACTCGAGCCGGACGGTCTTGGCCGCGTCGATCTCGTTCTGCGAGATGTGTGCGCTCGGCACGAGCTCGAAGATGTCGAGCCCGCGCGCGATCTCGGAGCTGACCATGACGCCGTTGTACCAGTAGACCGACCAGCTGCCGCCGCTGCGCATCCGGGTCGAGTCGACGGGACCGCGGTCGAAAAACGCGATCTCGACGGGCCGGTCGGCATTGGTCCAGTCGAACACCGAGATCCCGCCCTGATACCACCCCTGGACCATGATGTCGCGCCCCGGAATCGGAAGCAGCGAGCCGTTGTGCGCGACGCAGTTCTCGTTCGGCGTCTGCGGGGCCGGCAGTTTGTAGTAGCTGCGGAACCGCATGTCGCGGTTCTCGATCGTGAAGATGGCGTTCGCGCCCCATTCCCGCGGGTCGCTCGGGCGGCACTTCGGCTGCCCGCCGCCGCCCCACTCATCGGTGAACAGGATCTTGGTGCCGTCGTTGTTGAACGTCGCCGAGTGCCAGTAGGCGAAGTTCGAGTCGCTCACCGCGTCGATGCGGCGGGGATTGACCGGATCGCTGATGTCGAGCAGCAGGCCGTACCCCTCGCACGCGCCACCCGCGAGTCCGATCGCCGGATACAGCGTGATGTCGTGGCACTGGGTCGGTCCCGGGCGCGGGCCCGGGCCGCGGTCGGCGATGCGGCGCGCCACCATGACCTTGAGCGAGTCCCGCAGCGCCGCGCTGTCGGCCGCCGTCGGGGTCGTGGCGCCGCGGGCGCGGGCGAGGCTGTCGAGCATCGGGCGGATCATGCGGTCGGGAAGGACGCGCTCCTGGCCGCCCAATTCGACGATGAACGCGCCTCCGGCGCGCGCGGTCTCGAGCGCCTTCCGGTCCTCGGGGGCGAGGCCGTGCGACGGTGCCTCGACGAGGTCCTGGAAAATCCGCGGCGAGCTGACGATGGCGGCCTGCTCCGGATGCGCGAGCGGCACCTTGATGACTTCGATGCGGAACAGTGCGCTGTTCGGATCTTCGCTGGGCGCGAGCGCCGAGCACCCCGACAGCTCCTCGGCGGGCCGGACCGGCGCGGAGCCGGAAACGTAGATGTACACGCTGCTCGTGTCGCCCGGATGCACGAGCACGGAGTGCGTGTGCGAGCCGCGGCACGTCTGCACGTTGGCGATGTATTGCGGATTGCGGATGTCGGTGATGTCGAAGATGCGGATGCCGCGCAGCCGGTGGGGGCTGACGGCTTCCTGCACGCCGCCCGTGCCGCAATCGAGCCGGCCGCCGAAGCCTTCACCCGAGACGAACATCAGGTTGCGGTAAACGGAGACGTCGCTCTGCGACGCCGGGCACACGTGCGTGATGACGGTCGTCGGGCGGCTGGGATTCGAAATATCCCACACCTGGATGCCGTTGTAGTTGCCCTGGAACGCGTACTGGCCCTTGAAGGCGAGATCGGAATTCGTCACGCCCACGAACGCCTCCGGTGGCGGCGTCTTGGACACGACCCGGAGGTTCCAGACGCCCTCGCCGGCGTCGAACAGTCCGGGCTTGAGACCCACCCGCGGATCGCCGGAGGAGGACCGCGCGGGGGACGGCGACGAGCCCGCAGACGACGTCTGCGAGGATGAACAGGCAGCAGCGGCTAAGAGGACAACGGGAACCAAGCGTGGGTAGGCAAGCATCACGGCATCTCCTCGAGCATGAGCTCCATACGGGCAATCTCGGTGATTTGATCGACCTGAATATCGGAGGCGAGCTTGAAGACCACTTCGTCCTGGGCCGCGCCGTCCGTGCCAAACAGCTCGTGCACCATGGCGACGGCGCCGCGGTGGTGCTGAATCATATACCGAAGAAACAGCCGGTCGAAAGCGGCCCCCCGGGCCGCGGCCAGCTCCGCCATTTGCGCCGGCGTCAGCATCCCCGGCATGTGCGCATGCTCGTGCCCCGCGGGCAGCGGCTGGTCGCGCTCCCGCAGCCACTGCTCGAGCGTCGCGATCTCGTCCTGCTGCGCGTTGATGATGCGCGCGGCCAACGTTTCGATACTGGACGAGGCCCCGTTCCGGGGCACCAGCGCCGCCATGTCCAACGCCTGCCGGTGGTGCCCGATCATTCCCGTCATGAAGCGCACGTCGGCGGGCGTGAAGCGCATCCGGGCGCTGTCGGCGCGCGCGTGATAGATCGCCTCGAGATCGGCCGTGTTGGACGCGGCGCGGGCGCTGCACGCGGCCACCACCATCGCCAGCGCGGCGACCCGATGCATCAGTCGGCCGCCTCCGGCACCGGCGCGGGCTTGCCGCCGATCACCCAGGCCCGCAGCCGGGCGGTCACATCGTGCATCACCAGGTAGGCGCACGGAACCACGATGAGCGTCAGCAGCATCGAGATGCTGAGCCCGCCCACGACGGAAATGGCGAGCGGCCGCATCAGCTCCGTCCCCTCCCCGACGCCGATGGCGAGGGGCAGCATCCCCAGCACGGTCGTCGCGGTGGTCATCATGATGGGCCGCAGCCGGATCGCGCCGGCCTCGACCACCGCCTCCTCGGGCGGCAGCTGCCGCTCCGCCCGGATCTGCTCGACGTACTCCACCAGCAGGATCGCATTGTTCACGACGATACCGGCGAGCAGGATCACGCCGAGCATCGCGGGGGCGGAGAGCGGCGTCTGGGTGACGAACAGCAGCGCCACCACGCCGATCAGCGCGAGCGGCACCGATACGAGGATCACCAGCGGGTTGGTCACGCTCTCGTACTGCACCGCCATCACGACCCAGACGAGGAACACGGCCAGCAGCGTCACGATGAGCAGGTTGCGCTGGTTCTCGCGAATCGTCTCTTCTTCGCCGCCGTAGACCAGCCCGTAGCCGTCCGGAACCTCGAGACCGGCGAGGCGCGCGCGGATCTCCCGGTTCACTTCGCCGACGGAGGCGACGTCATCGTTGACATCGCCGTCGATCTCGTACTGCCGGTTTTGGTTCGTCCGCTCGATGCTGGACGGGCCGATTTTGAGGGCGACGCTGGCGACGTCGCGCAGGTAGACGGGGCGGTCGCGTCCGGCGAAGAGGGCGATCGCGCCCAGATCCTCCGGGTTCTGGAACGCCTCGCGCGGCAGGCGGACGCGGATGTCGTACTCCTGGTTGCGGTCGGTGAAGCGCGTGGGGATCGCGCCGTCGAGCGCGACGCGCACGGCCTGCCCCACTTCGGCGACGTTCAGGCCGAGGTCGGCGGCGCGCTGGCGGTCGAGCGCGATCACGAGCTGCGGACTGGCTTCCTCGGCCGACGGCTCGACTGATTCGAGGCCCGGAATGCCCTGAATCCGCCGGATCACCTCGAGCCCGATGCGCTGCAGTTCCGCGAGATCGTCGCCTTGCACATTGATCGAGACGTCGTTGCCCGAGATGTTAGTCCGCAGCCCGCGAATCCGCGGCGGACGCACGAAGATCCGCGCCCCCGGGACCGCGAGGGAATCGACCCGGCGCTGCATGATCTCGACCCACTCCCCCGCCGACATCCCCCGCTCGGTGGCCGATGTGAGGATCACGTTGATGGAGCCGCGCCCGCTTCGCGCGGCGGTGCCGCCGCCGAACAGGAATCCGCCCGCCGTCGTGAAGACGTGGCGCACGTGCGGCATGTCGTGGACCAGCCCCTCGATCCGCTCGGCGAGCGCGTTGGTCTGATTGGGCGCCGTCCCCGGGGGCATGCGCAGGTACACACCGAGGTTGCCGTCATCCACGGTGGGCAGGAATTCATTGCCGAGCCCGCCGACGAGCAGGAACGACAGGCCCAGCGTGGCAAAGGCGCCCCCCAGGATCCAGCCGCGCCGGCGGACGGCCCGACGCGCCACGCCCCGATACCACGTCCGCACCCGGTCCAGGCCGGCGTCGAAGCGGCGAATCAGCGTGGAATTCTCGAGTCCGCTGCTGCGCCGCACCTTGCCGAGCTGCGCGGCGAGCATCGGCACCAGCGACAGCGCGGTACCCAGCGATGCCAGCATCGCGAACGAGATCGTCAGGATCAGCTCGCGGAAGATGAGCGCCGCGAGCCCGCTGATCAGCAGGAACGGGACGACGGCGGCGAGACTCGTGGCGGTGGACGCGATCACGGCCGATGTGACTTCGCCCGCGCCCCGGTGCGCCGCGGCCTCGGGATCGTCGATCCCATGCTCGCGGTGCCGGAAGATGTTCTCGAGCATCACGATCGCGTTGTCCACCAACATTCCCACGCCCAGCGCCAGGCCGCCGAGGCTCATGATGTTGAGCGTGAGGTTGCCGACACCCATCAGGAAGAAGGCCGCGAGCACCGCGAGGGGAATGGCGGTCCCGATGATCAGCGTCTTGCGCACGCTGCCGAGGAACAGGAGCACGATGAGCATCGCGAGCGTGCCGCCCATCAGGGCCGCGTTGCGCACGCCCTTCACCGCGTTACTGATGAAGAACGACTGGTCGTCGATGACCTCGTAGCGGACGTCCGACGGAATGAAGCGCGAGCCGCCCTCCCCGAGCCGCTCGAGGCGGTACCCGACGCCGCGGGCCACCGCCAGCGTGTTCGCGTCGGGCTGCTTGCGGACCGACAGCTTCACCGCCGGCACGCCGTCGAGGCGCACCCACAGCCGCTGCTCCTGATTGGTGTCCTGGACGTCGGCGACTTCCGAGAGGGGAATCCGCTGCCCGGTGCCCGGCACCGTGAGCAGCACCGCCCGGATGTCGGCGACCGTTTCGAACTTCCCCTCGGTCTTGCCGATCAGCTCGAACGTCGGGGAGGTGACGTTGCCCGCCGCAACGTCCTGGTTGGCGTCGCGCAGCGCCTGGAGCACGTCGGCCACCGCGAGCCCGTAGGAGCGCAGCCGCTCCTGGTCGAGCGTGACGCGAATCTCGCGCACCAGGCCGCCCGAGACGTCCACGGACGCGATCCCCTCCACCGTCAGCAGCTGCGGCCGCAGCCGCAGGTCCACCCAGTCGCGCAGCTCCACGGGCGAGCGCCGGGTCGAGCTGAACGCGACCTCGTACACCGGAATCTGCGAGGGGTCGAACTTGAAGATCGTCGCCGGCTCCGCATCGTCGGGCAGGCGGGCGCGGGCGCGATCGAGGTTCTTCGACGCATCCTGCAGCGCGAAGTTGATGTCCGTCCCATACCGGAAATGCAGATTGACGCCGGCCCGGCCTTCCTCGCTCTCGCTCTCCAGCCGCACCAGGTTCTCCGTCGTCGCGAGCGCGCCCTCCAGAACCTTGGTGACCTGCTCCTCCATCACCTCCGGCGCGACGCCGGGATAGTTGACGTTCACGCGAATCTGCGGATAGATGATCTGCGGCAGCAGATCGAGCGGCAGCCGCGTGACGTAGAACAGACCGAGCACGATGACCACCGACCAGAGCGCGATCGTCCCGATGGGCCGCCGGATCGCGGCGCTGGGCATGCTCATTCGAC
>JAUYMC010000175.1 GCA_030699545.1 Gemmatimonadales bacterium
CGCCAGCTCGGCGTCGAGCGCGTCGGCGACGCGCGCCGCCGCGCGTCGCACGGCCTGGTCCCACGCCGCCGTCCAGGGACGACGTCCCGTCACCTCGAGCGCGCGGTCCCGATCGCCATGGTTCGCCGCGGCCCGGCCTTCACCGGCCAATTCGATCACGCGCGTCGCCAGCTCCTCGCGGATGTCGTCGAGGGGGACCCAGGGGGGCTGCAGCCGCCGCGGCACGAGCACCCGGCCCAGCGCAGGCGCGACCTCAGGGACGCGAATCGGCATCAGCAGCTTCACGCCAGTCGCGCCTTGCTTCCGGTCCGTCGCTCATAGGCGGACACGAAATGCGGCAGCGCTGCGCTCGTGTATTCGGCGATGCGCCGGTCGATGCGCAGCACGATGTGATACTCGAGGCCGGCGAGAATCACGCGCGTCTGGCGCTCTTCGCGGTGCTTGTAGCCGTCGCGCACGCTGACCGGTCCCTTCCAGGCGAGCACGCCGTACGCGCTCCCGGCTTCGGACTGATACAGGCTTCGAGCGCGCCATCGGCGCTGTCGTAACGGCGGTCGGTCATCTCGCCGCGGAACGCGAGCGTGGCGCCCGCGCGCAGCAGCGCGCTCTCCAGCGCGGCGGCGTCGTCCACGCGGGCCTTCAGCTCGAGCTCGTCCGTTCCCGTCATGCGAGCAGCGCTTGGAGAACGCGCGCGGTGTCGCCGAGGTGCTCAAAGACGTGCGCGGCGCCGGCCGCCCGCAGCGCCGCGACGTCGTAATAGCCCGTCGCCACGGCGACCGCCCGCGCGCCCACCGGCTTGCCGCAGGCGACGTCGTCCGGCGTATCGCCGATGATCACGATGTCGTCGCCGGCAAAGCGCCGCCCGGCCCGACGCTCGGCGCGCTCGGCCGCGATCGCCGGGAGATCGGCGCGCGTCCCCGAGTCCGAGCCGTACGCGCCCACCGCGAAACGGGCGGGGTCAATCCCCGCCGATCGCAGCTTGAGCTCGGCGCCCCCGACGAGGTTTCCGGTGAGCAACCCGACGATCGCGCGGCCGCCGGCTTCATGGGGCTCGAGCGCCCGCAGCAGCTCGACCACGCCGGGGAAGACGCGCGTCGCATGCGTGTCTTTCGCGAGCTCCACGGCGAGCAGGTCGAGATAGCGCCGGCAGACGGCGTCGATCCGGTGGGCCGCTTCGGCCTCGACGTGACCCGCGAGGGTCAGCAGCTCACGCACGATCTGCGGGTCGGTCTTGCCGTCGAAGCGGTAGCCGTCGATCGGCCCGGCGGTCCCCATCTCGTCGACGAGGGCGCGATGGATGGCCCGGCGGCCCGCGCCGTCGGTCCAGAGCAACGTTCCGTCGATGTCGAACAGGAGGAGGCGCATCGCTATCAATGTAAGATCCTGCGGACCCCGACCAGCATGTCCCGCAACCGCGCCATCCGCGGCGCATCCCCGAACAGGTGATCGTCCCCCACCCCGCCGCGCGAGACGGCGCTGTGCACGATGCGGCCGGCGCCCGCCCAGAAGGCGACGTGCGACACGCGGCCGGACTCGGCGAAGAACAGCAGGTCGCCGCCCTCGTAGCCCACCCCCTCCGGCGACATCGCGACCTCCCGGCCCTCCGCAAACTGCTGGTCGCTGTCGCGCGGCAGACTGACGCCGCGCGCCGCGCACACGGACTGCACCAGCCCCGAGCAGTCGATGCCCCACTCCGTGCGCCCACCCCACAGGTACGGCGCCCCGCCGTACCACTTTCGGGCCAGCTCGGGCGCGGCGAGGAATCGCGCCTCCGCGCGCAGCTCGTGTTCCGGCCGCACCGCACCGCCCGACACCGCACCCAGCACCCCGTCGCTCAGCTCCACACCGCCCTTGCGCGACGCGAGGCGGGCGCCTGTCGGCAGACGCCGCCGCACGCCGTCAGCCGTCTGAATCTCCGCGCTCACCGACCGCGCCGTCGCACGCTCTTCCCAATCCGCCGCCCACTCCGCCGTCCCGGTCGCGGCGTAGCCGCCGTGCAGCCAGGCGATGTAGCCGTCGCGCGCGCGGACGCGCAGCCACGCCTCCCGGCGATCGAGGACTTCGAGCACTTCGCCGTGCAGGGCCTCGCTCGCGCGCGGTGCCGACAGCTGCGGCTCGACCAAGAGCGGTGCGAGGGCCGCCGTCACGATCGCGGCGACGTCGCTGCCGACGGCGCGCCCCGGCAACAGGTTGATTTCCGGCGCGAGCCCCGCCGTGGCGGCGAGACGCCGCAGCGCCTCCAGCGCGTCGCGGCTGGTCGTGGCTCCGCGGATGACGCCTCCCCCCGCTCCCCCCCCGGGCGCCGGGCTCACGTCGAAGACACCGAGCCGGGGATCGGGCACCCATTTGCGGCGGATGTCGTCGAGGTCGCGCGGCAGCCGGTCCATCAGGAGCGCCCCGTCCGTACCGAACGCTCGACCGCTTCCGGCACCGCGAGGGCGGCGAGCGCTTCGATCTGCGTGGGCGACGGCGCGGGCGCGGCCGCGGTGCTGAGCGCGAAGACGACATCGCCGTCGTACTGCGTGCCGTACGGCGTGATGCGCCGGGCGAGCGCGTCGCTGCCGGCGCGCGCCAGCTCCTGGAGCTGGAGGCGGTCGAGCCGGGCGTTCGTCGCGATCACCGCGAGCGTCGTGTTGCGCTGCAGCCGGCTCGCGTCGCCGAAGGGCGCGCCGCCATCCGCCAGATAGCGGAGGCTGTCGAGGAATTCTCCATCGGCTCCGCGGGCGCCCGCGATGATGTCGCCGCGCGCGTTGCGCACGTCGCCGACCGCGTTGACGACGACCAGCGCCGCCGCCACGAGATCGCCGGCGCCGGCGGCCCACATCCCGAGGCCCGCGGGCATCATCTTGTCGATGCCCGCCGCCTTTCCCACCGTCGCGCCGGTGCCCACGCCGACACGACCCTCGGCGATCCGCTCGCTCGCGCTTTCGCACGCGCGGTAGCCGTCGTCGGGCCCGGGCCAGCCGATCGGGCGGCCGGCGTTGCCGAGATCGAAGATCACCGCGGCGGGAACGATGGGCACCAGCGCTTCCGGTCCGACGCGCAGGCCGCGATGGTGCTCGCGCAGCCAGCGCATCACCCCGTCGGTCGCCCCGAGCCCGTTGGCCGATCCGCCCGTGAGGAAGATTGCGTCCACGCGATCGACCAAGTGACGGGGGTCGAGCACGTCGAATTCCCTGGTCCCGGTCGCACGGCCACGCAGGACGGCGGCCGCCCGGAACCCCTCGGCGGGGCCCAGGACGACCGTGCATCCGGTGCCGTGCTCGGGGATGGTCGTGTGCCCCACGGTGATCCCGGGGACGGCGGCGAGAGTCGTGCGCGCGCTCATGCGAGGCGCGAAGATACTTCGGCTTGCTGGGGTTGTGGAGTGCGGGTAACGTTGACGCCCATGACGACTCCCCCCCCCGGCGAGACGCCTGACCGCACCACCGTGCTGGTGGTGGACGACGAAGAGGGCATTCGGCAGGCGCTGACCCGGTTTCTCACCCGTGTGGGCTATCGCGTGACGGCCGCCGCGAACGCCAAGGAAGCGCTCGCGCATCTCGCCACCGACCAGCCGCAGGCGATGCTGTGCGACATTCGCATGCCGGAAACGAGCGGCGTGCAACTGCTGCCGAAAGTGCTGGCGCACGACGCCGATCTCGCCGTGATCATGCTGACGGCGATCGACGAGCCGCGCACCGCGATCGAATGCCTCAAGCTCGGCGCCTATGATTATCTGATCAAGCCGGTGGATCTCGAGGAGCTGGAGCTGTCGCTGCAGCACGCGCTGCGGCAGCGCCAGCTCGAGGTCGACCGCCGCGGCCTCGAGCAATGGCTCGCCCGGGAAGTCGCGGTGCGCACCCGCGATCTCGAAGAGCGCACGACGGCGATCGAGGAAGTGGCATTGGATGCGCTGGCCGCGGCGGGAGACTGGGCCGGCGTGGATGCGGCGATCGCGACGCTGGCGGCGGAGCTGGGGGCCTCGGAGGCGGAGCTGGCGGCCGAGGTGAAGAAGCGACGGGGCTAGACTTTGGCCTTCGCCTCGCAGGCTTTGCACTTCGTCACGCCGCGAAACGTGCATATCAAGCAGATGAAGGTGCCGCAGTCGGCGCACGGATAGCCTTCGGACGCGCGCTCCTCGTTTCCGCAGGCGCGGCAGATCATGCCGTCGTGCTCTTTGAGCTTGGGTTTTTCCGTCACGCGCCCTCCTCAGAGGTTCAGGCTGTAGACCTTAATCTTATTGATCAGCGTCGCCCGCGAAATGCCGAGCTCCGCCGCGGTGCGCGTGCGGTTCCCGCTGTGATGGCGCAGGGTGCGCTCGATGTGCTGCCGCTCCACCTCCGACAGCGACTGCGCCTGGTAGCGACGGTCCGTCGTGGCCCGCTGGCGCAGGTCGGGCGGCAGGTGCTCCACCCCGATCGCGGCCTGGCCGCGCGCCAGAATCATCGCCCGCTCGAGCACGTTGCGCATTTCCCGCACGTTACCCGGCCACGCCGCCGACAGCAGCCGGTCGAGCACCTCGGCGCCGCATTCCGCCGGGCAGCCCGGCAGCTGCGCGCGCAGGTCCGCGAGCAGCCGGGTGAGCAGCGCCAGCCGGTCCTCGCGTGAACGCTCGCGCACCGGCGGGAGCGTGAGCGGCATGACGTTGAGCCGGTAGTAGAGGTCCTCCCGGAACCGTCCCGCTTCGACGTCGGCCACGAGGTCGCGGTTGGTCGCCGTCACGAGACGCACGTCCACGCCCAGCTCACGCGTCCCGCCGAGCCGCCGGAATCTCTTCGTCTCGAGCACCTTCAGCAGCTTGGGCTGCAGCTCGGGCGCCAGCTCGCCGATCTCGTCGAGGAAAATCGTCCCCCGATCGGCCAGCTCGAACAGTCCGATCTTCCGCTCTTTCGCGTCGGTGTACGCCCCCTTCTCATGGCCGAACAGCTCGGAGTCGAGGAACGTGGCCGAGAGCCCGCCGCAGTTGACCTCGACGAACGGCTCGTGGGCGCGCGGCGACAGATTGTGGATCACGCGGGCGACCCAGCCTTTGCCCGTTCCACTCTCGCCCTGGAGCAGCACGGTGGACCGCTCGCTCGCCGCGAGCAGCCCCACCTGGCGCCCCAGCTCGAGCATCGCGGGCGATACGCCGAGCGACGCGATGCCTTCGGACTCGTGATCGAGCGCGCGCAGGCGGGCATTGTGGCGGGAGAGCCGCACCTTCTCCGCCACGCGCGCCGTGGCCGCGGCGAGATGGGTCATGTCCACCGGCTTGGTGAGGAAGTTCTCGGCGCCGAGCTGCATCGCGCGGACGGCGGTTTCGATATCGCCCTGGCCGGTGAGAAGGATGACCGCGCCGTTGGCCGACCGCAGCCGCTCGAGCACATCGAGCCCGCTCGCGTCCGGCAGGTGCAGGTCGAGGATGACGACGTCGGGCCGCACCCGCTCGAACGTCTCGATCCCCTGGGCCGCCGTACTCTCGCGACTGACGTCGTAGCCGAGGCGCTCGAAGTACTCTCCGATCGCCCGCAGGATGTCGGCGTCGTCATCGATGAGCAACAGCGTCTCAGCCATGTCGCGACCCTTTCCAGGCGCGGTCCACGAGAACGGCCAGCGCGCCGGGCAGCAGGCGCGCCTCGAACGGCGTCGTGCCGGTGACCTCGCCATCGAGCTGCACCGGCCGCGGGGCATCGGCGACCTCGACGCGTACCGTCCGGCCCCGCGCCCACCACACGCGTCCCCGTTCGCCGCCGTTGTCCGAGCGCCACAGCAGCTCCAGCACGGCGGCGGCGCTCTCCAGCATGCCGTCGGCGCGCAGCGCGACCACGTCCAGCCAACCGTCGTCCGGCTCGAGGCCTTTGCGCAGCCGGATGAATCCCGGCGGCAGCTGGCCGCAGTTGAGCACCAGCAGCATCGCGGCGCGCACGTCGTGCCCGACGCCGTCGATCGTCACGCGGTGCGCCGCGCTCTTGACCTGCGACAGCGTGACCAGCGCCCGCCCGAGGTACGCGCCGACCTTCCACCGCCGTTTGGCCGCGAGCCCGGTGTCGGCCATGAGCTGGGCGTCGAAGCCCGTGCCCGCCGCGACGGCGAAGTAGTGCGGCCCGTCGGCGCGCTCGATCACCCCGAGGTCGATGTGGCGCGGCCGCGCCGTGAGCAGCGCCCGCGCCGCTCGCGTCACGCCGCGCGGCAAATGGAGGTTGCCCGCGAGGACGTTTCCCGTGCCGCCCGGCACGATCCCCAGCGGGATGCCGCTGCCGACGATCCCCGCCGCGACCTGCATCGCCGTGCCGTCCCCGCCGTGGCAGACCACGACGTCCAAGTCCTGGCCGCGCGCCTCCTGGGCGAACCGGCGGGCGTCGCTCGGCCCCGCGGTGGCGCGGACCTCCACGCTCCAGCCGCCGGAGACGAGGACGTCCTGGATCGCCCCCACCGCCTTGGCGTGGGTCCGCGCGGCGGCCGGGTTGGTGATGAGCAGCGCGCGGGTCAGTAGCGGCGCTCCCAATACATGTCGAGACCGATCTGCCGCATGACGGTGACCGCCTGCTGGTCCGCCTCGGGGCCGAGACAGGAGCGCAGCGGCTCGAAGCTCGCTTCGGTGCGCCACTCGGGGCTGAGCCGGAACTGGAGACTGGCGCCGAGGGTGTTGGTCACGCGGCTCGGGCCGCGGGGACAGAATCCGGCATTGAGCACGAGGAACGTCTTGCCGCCGATCTGCCATCCGGCCGCGAACTGCGCGCTGAAGGGATCGTCGGGATCGCCGCCAGGCCGGATTTCGAAGTAATCGAGCGGCACGCCCAAGTCGGAGACGAATGTCCGCTCGAGCTCGCCGGCGAGCAGGCTCGCCGCGGTGCCCCGCACCAGCGCGCCCTGGCCGCCCGCCAGCTCCACGCTCGGGCGGCCGAACAGCAGGTAGGAGATGATCTCCGCCTGTGACAGCGGCTGCCGCTCGGCCTCGAGCGTCAGCCGCGGCACGCGCAGCGTCCCGCGGATGTGCGCGATGACCGTGATGTCTTCGGTGGGCCGCGTCGTCGCCGTGGGCAGCGGATGGATCACGTGCCGCGCCTCGATGTCGAGCTCGGCATCGAGGTCGGGGGTCCCGAAATAGCGGACCGTCCCCTCCGTCACGATGAACTCGCGCGTCAGCGGACCGACGACCAGACGATAGGTGCCGCGCGGCGCCTGGAGCGTGCCGCTGAGCAGATAGCTGTCCCGCGTCTTGTTGACCAGCACCGTCCCGGTCAGCTGGACGTTCGCCTCCGTCGAGCGCAGCCAGACGTCGCTCCCCATCGTCAGCTCCAGCCCCTGAATCCGCAGGCTGTCGAGGAACCGGCTTTCGAACTCGGGACCCAGCCGCTCTTCCCGAATGAGCGACGTGTCGATCAGCTCCTGGACCCACGGCTCGTCGAGGTTGACGACCCGTTTGTTGACGAGATCGGCGAAGTGCAGCACGCCCGACGTGACGGTGCCGCGGCCCGACAGCGTGGCGCCGAACACCGGGCCGTTGAGCGTCAGCTGCCCGCTCGCCGTCACCGTGAGATAGTTCCGCAGATCGAGCGCGTGGAAATCGGTCGCCGACATGCGCAGCGCCAGCACCGGACGGGTGAGATTCTCGAGCCGCACGTTGCCCGCCAGCTCGATCGTGCCCTGGCCGCCGCGCGCGCTCAGCGTCTCGACCAGAATCGTGTCGCCCCGGAGCGCGAGCCGGCCGTTCATGCCGTCGTAGCGGACGCTCAACGCGGGAATCGTGGCGCCGGCATTGCGGATCTCGAGGTCGCCGCGCAGGCGCGGGGCGTTCCACGTCCCGCCGATGCCCAGATCCGCCGTAAACACCCCTTCGACCTGTTGCACGAGCTGCGTCACCGCCGCCAGCACGCCCAGATCCACGCTGTCGGCGCGCGCCTGCACCGACAGCGTGTCGGGCAGTTGGCGCGTCGGCACGTCCCGCAGCGCGAGATCCAGCGGGAGATGAGCCGTGACCTCGAGAATCCGCTCCCCCGAGCGCCAGAGGTGCAGCTCGCCGTTCAGCCGCCGGTTCTGGTAGTCGATGGCGCCGTCCATGAACGGCGCGCGGAACGAGCCGAAGGCGGCGTCGGTGAAAGCGAACGTCCCGGTGTACGCCGGATTCGCGCGCGTGCCGCCGAGCGTGACGTTGGTGGTGAGGGACCCCGCCACGCCGAGCGTGTCGCGCTGCAGCAGGGTATAGACGCCCGTGAGCGGAAAGCGGTCGAGCGAGATCCGGGCCGCGATCGGACCGCGCGGCGGCAGCTCGCCCGCGAGCATCACCCGGCCCTCGGTCCGCCCGTCCGCGCTGGAGAGCGCGACGGTGTCGAGGCTCAGCGCGGAGTCGCTGAACGTCAGCCGAACCGGCCGCTCCAGGAACCAGACGCTCCCGGGCAGCAAGACGGCGAGCGAATCGATGCCGATGTTCTCCAGGCCGGCCGCGCGCGCGTACCGCCCGCCCGCCAGGAACGCCCCGAGGTCGCCCACCCGCGAGCGCCCGAAC
>JAUYMC010000185.1 GCA_030699545.1 Gemmatimonadales bacterium
ATCGAAAACGACGTGCCGCTGCCCTCGGCCTGCGCCTGGACGACGAGCTCGGCCACACGCTTCGACGCCCCCATCACGCTCGTGGGGTTCACCGCCTTGTCGGTCGAGATCAGCACGAACTTCTGCACCCCCGCGCGTGCCGCCGCCTGCGCCAGCCGCATCGTGCCGACCACGTTGTTCCACACCCCCTCGACCATGTTCCACTCGAGCATCGGCACGTGCTTGTAGGCCGCGGCGTGAAACACGCTGTCGGTGGGGTAGGTGTCGAACATCCGGTCGAGCCGGCTCGCGTTGGTGACGCTCGCCAGCACCGGGACGACGTCGATCGCGGGATGCGCGATCGCGATCTCGTGATGGATCATGTGCAGGGGGCTCTCGGCACGGTCGAGCAGCAGCAGGCGGCGCGGATGGAACCGCGCGATCTGCCGCGTCAGCTCGGACCCGATGGAGCCGCCGGCGCCGGTGACGAGCACGGTCTTGCCCGCCAGCTCCGGCGCGATCGCCGTGAGATCGAGCTGCACGGGATCGCGCCCCAGCAGGTCTTCGACCTGCACGTCGCGGACGTGATTGATCTGCGGCGTATCGGGCGACAGCAGATCGACCTGCGGCGGCAGAATCTTGATCGTCGCCCCCGTCTCGGCACCGCGGGTGACCAGCCGCCGGATCTGCTCCGGCGGGGCCGACGGGATCGCGATGACGATCTGCGCGACCTCATGCATGGCGACGAAACGGCGCAGGTCGTCGCTGCCGCCCAGGACGCCGACGCCGTGCATCGCCCGGCCGTGCTTGGCCGGATCGTCATCCACCAGGCCGACCACGTGGAGCGGGTGGCGGGGATCGTGCTGGAGCTGGCGCAGCAGCCGCTCCCCCGCGGTGCCGGCGCCGATGATGATGGCGCGCTTGCCGCGGATGGGGCGGCGGAACGGCTCTTCCTTAATCCAGCGCAGCAGGGTGCGCTGCCCCCGGCTGGGGCGGCGGAACGGTTGCTCGCGCATCCAGCGCGCCACGAACCGCAGGCCGCCGGCGAGCATGATGGTGACCAGCCATTCGAGCAGCGGCACCACGGGGGGGATGCCGCGCAGGCGGTCGACGAAGGCGAGCAGCGCCACGAAGCCGATCGTGCCGAGCGAGACCGCCGCCACCAGCAGGCGGAGGTCCCGGATGCCGACGAACGCCCAGTAGCCGCGGAACAGCCCGAAGCGATGGAACAGCGCCAGCCGGATCGCCAGCAGATACGGCAGGGACGTCGCGTAGCGGGTGAATTGCTCCGGAGGGATCTGGAAGTCGAACCGGAGGGCGAAGGCGGCGAGGTAGGCGACCGCCACGAGGCCGAGATGCCCGACGACGATCAACAAGCGCCGGTGCGAGGCTCGCAGGCGCGCTAGGGCTGACGAAATCATATCGCAAGTCGCTCCGCAGGAGTACGTCACCGCACCGTATTGCACCTTCTGTGCTCAGCGCGGATTGGCGACGTGTTTCAGTCGGTTGCACAACGACTTACGCAGCATGTGGGCCACGGCGCCCCGCACCACCCGCGCGCCCGACGCCTCAGGACGAAGCGTGGCGGGCGGTCCGCGAACTGCCGCCGGGAAGCGAACTTGCTGCGCTCCCAAGGGTTTATGGGGCCCCGGCCCCTCCGGCACCGAGCTTGCGATGCACAGCACAGCAATGAAGCACAACCAGCGAGGGGAGATGACGGGGCCAGACCATACGCGGCTCACCGCCTGGCGCGGTGGGAACGGAGACGAGCACGGCAGCGCGGTCGACATGCCGCGGCGCACGGTGATGCAACCGGCGGCGTCGACACCGGCGGCGGCGAGCGAGAGCGACTGGCACCACTACTGGATGGCGGTGACCCGGCACAAGTGGATCGTGCTCGGCGTGACCCTGTTCGGGTTGATCGTGGGCATCATCGCGACCCGCTTCCTCGATCCCCGCTACAGCGCCAGGGCGATCCTCTGGGTGGAGACGGCGGTGGGGCGCGAGCGCGGCGTGCGATCCGACGAGCTGCTCGACTCGCGCGGCTGGGTCGAGATCGTCACCTCCAATGCGGTGCTCGACAGCGTCGTCAGGCAGCAGCGGCTGTTTCTGCATCCGGAGACGGCCGGCGATTCGGTGGCGCTGCGGACCTTCCACATCACCGATCGCGTCGTCCCCGGCATCTATCGCCTGGTGGTGGACAAGGCGGGGCGGGCGATCCGGCTGGAGCTGGACGACGGCACCGTCATTCAGCGGGGCCGCGTGGGTCAGCCGATCGGCGACAACGTCGGGTTCGACTGGCAACCCGCGCCGGGGACGCTGCAGCCCGGCAGCACGATCGCGTTCCGGGTCCAGGCGCTCCCCGATGCGTCGGCCCAACTGGCCGCGGCGCTCAAGGCACGGATCGACCAGGGCGGCAACTTCCTGCGCATTCAGCTCAAGGGCACGCAGCCGGTCGCCACGGCGGCCACCCTCAACGCCGTGATCGAGCGCGTCGTCGCCGTCGAGGCCGACATGAAGCGCCGGAAGTTCGAGGACCTGGCCGCCGTGCTGGGCGAGCAGTACCAGAGCGCGCGCGAAAAGCTGACGGAATCGGAGAATGCGCTGCGCGACTTCCGCGTCCGGACGGCCGGCTCCGCCGTGATGCTGCAGGCGTCGCCGGCGGCAGGGGGCGTGGATGGCGGTCCCGGCGAAGCGGGGCGGCTCTATGTCGAGGTCAACCAGTTGCGGCGGGACCGGGCCACCCTCGATCAACTGGCGGCCGAGGCGGCGCGGTCCGGCGTGTCGCTCGAGGTGTGGAAATCCGTGCCGGCGGTGGTCGGCAACCCCATCCTGAGCGGCGCGTTGGAAGACGTGGCGCGCAAGCAGGCGGAGCTGCGCAACCTGCGCTATCAGTACACGGCGGAAGCGGCGCCCGTGCAGCAGCTCAACTCGGAGTTGGAGCAGCTCGAGCGCCAGGTCATTCCGTCACTCGCGCGGCAGCTGTCCCGCGACCTCGGCGAGCGCATTCGACGGACCGCGCCTCGGGCCGACACGGCGGTGCGGGTCCTCCAGGCCGTGCCGTCGGTCGCGCTCGACCAGTCGCGACTGCTGCGCGAGCAACAGATGGCCGAAGAGCAGTTCCTCAACGTCGGCAAGCAGTATGACGCCGCCAGACTGGCGCTGGTGAGCAGCCTCCCCGATGTCCGGGTGCTCGATCCCGCGCTCG
This sequence comes from Gemmatimonadales bacterium, assembly GCA_030699545.1. Lineage (GTDB taxonomy): Bacteria > Gemmatimonadota > Gemmatimonadetes > Gemmatimonadales > GWC2-71-9 > 20CM-2-65-7. The sequence goes on from JAUYMC010000185.1 coordinate 3,188, forward strand.
TGCCGCGCCGGCCGGCCAGCGACTATGCGCCGCTGCTGGTGCTGCTCGCGACGCTGGCGAGCTTCGGCGTGGCGGTGGTCGGCGTGACGGTCAAGGACCGGATGGACCCCAAGGTCCGGTATCCGGAGCAGATCACCTCCGGCATGCGGCTCCAAATCCTCGGCGCGGTGCCGCACGTCAGCTGGCGCGTCTCGGCCAATGGCGATGGGCCGTCGCAGGTGATCGAAGCGCTGCGCGGGCTGCGGCTGCGGGTGCTGCACGCCCACTCGGGCGACGGCCCGCTGATGCTGACGGTGACGAGCCCGGGCATCGGCGACGGCAAGTCGTTCGTGTCGCTGAATCTCGCCCTGTCGTTCGCCGACGCGGGCTACAAGACGTTGCTGGTGGACGGCGACGTCCGGCGCGGCGTGCAGCACAAGGCGCTCAAGACCCCGTCCACGCCGGGCCTCACCGACGTCGTGGCGGGCCGGGTGCCGCTCGAGGCGGCGCTGCGGACCACCTCGTATCCGGGGCTCACGTTCTTGAGCGCCGGGACGCGGATGCAACGCGCGCCGGAGCGGCTGCTGTCGCAGCGTATGCGCGATCTCATGGCCAAGCTGCGGTCGCTGCACGACGTCGTCATCGTGGACAGCGCGCCGCTCGGCGCCGGGGCGGATCCGCTGGTTCTCGGCACCCTGACGGAGAATCTCCTGCTCGTGCTGCGGACCGGCCAATCGGACCTCAAGATGGCCGGCACCAAGCTCGAAGTGCTGAACTCCCTGCCGGTTCGCGTCATCGGCGCCGTCTTGAACGACGTGCGCTCGAGCGGCGTGTACCGCTACTACATGTACTCCTCGGCGGAATACGAGCTGGTGGACGATGAAGGGCCCACCAGGGAGGCGCTGCCGAGCGTTCTCGGAGGCTGGTCATGACGCGTATGTGGGTACTCGTAATCGCGACGTTCCTGGGTGTGCCGGCGGTGAGTGCCGCCCAAAGCGATGCGAAGATCGCTGAGCGGCCGCTCGCGACGCGGGACGAGCTGCAGGCCGCCCAGCAGCGGGCCGGGGCGTCGGCGTTGGCCGCGCGGATCCGGACGCGCCTCAGCGAGGGCGATTTCCGCCGGGGCGATCGCATCGTGCTCGAGGTCCAGAGCGAGTCCACGCTGACCGACACCTTCACCGTCGGGTCGCGCCAGGATCTGTTGCTGCCGCCTCCCACCGTCGGCTCGCTCGAGCTGAAGGGCGTGTTGCGGGCCGAGCTCCAGGACCGGTTGACCGCGTATATCGCGCGCTTCCGCCAGAATCCGGTCGTGCGGGCGTATCCCCTGATCCGCATCTCCATTCAGGGCGAGGTGGCGCATGGCGGCGTGTACTCCGTCCCCGCGGACGGCCGGCTCGCCGACGCCGTCATGGCGGCCGGCGGGACGACCCAGTACGCCGAAACGCAGAAGATCCGGATCCACCGCAACGGCCAACAAATCTGGGAGGGCTCCTCGCTCGAGCTGAACATCGACGAGCTGGCGCTGAAGGACGGCGATCAGCTCGTCATCGGCGGCGATCGGCCGGGGAGGGGGAGCGAGAACCTGCGCTTCGTGGCGCTCTTGGTGAGTATCGCCGGGGGGATCTACGGGCTGAGTCGCGCCTTCTAACCCCGTTCATTATTATGCGCCGGGTGGCGGTGAATTGATTACCGCCACCCGGCGCTCGCGTTTAGGTTCGGGCCATGTCCAGCGGCGTGCACAGCGATCCGGCGGACTGGACCGATCCGCGTCACCAACGCGGTCTCGCGGCCGAAGAGCAGGCGATCCGCTACCTCCAGAGCCGCGGCTGGGACGTCCTGGCCCACCGCTTCCGCGCCGGCCGGATCGAGCTGGACCTGGTGGCGCGGCGCGGGCACCTGGTCGCCTTCATCGAGGTGAAGGCGCGGCGGGGGACGGCGTTCGGGACGCCGTTCGAGGCCGTGACGGGCGCCAAGCGGCGCGAGATGGTGAAGGCGGCGCGGGTCTGGATGGACCGCCACGGGCGCCCCGCGGACGTCTATCGCTTCGACTGTATCGCCATGTTGGACAACAAGTTGGAGCATCTGGAAGACGCGTTTCGTCCAGGATGGCGGTGAAGCCGGTTTCGGTATATATTCGGGCCTCAACTCTCCGAGGCTCCCAACCATGAGGCCTGTAATGGCGGCTGAGAACCCCACCACCTCCAAGCTGTCCGACGACCGCCGCAAGGCGCTCACGCTGGCGATCACCCAAATCGAGAAGACGTGCGGCAAGGGGTCCATCATGCGGATGGGCGCCGACTCGCCGCAGGTGCGCATCAGCGGCATCTCGACCGGCGCGATCAATCTCGACGCCGCCATCGGCATCGGCGGGATTCCCCGCGGCCGGGTCACGGAGATCTTCGGGCCCGAGTCGAGCGGCAAGACCACGCTGGCGCTGCACGTCGTCGCGCACGCCCAGCGCACCGGCGGCGCCGCCGCCTACATCGACGCCGAGCACGCGCTCGACGTCGAGTACGCCAAGAAGCTCGGCGTGGACATCGAGAACCTCCTCGTCTCCCAGCCCGACACGGGGGAACAGGGGCTCGAGATCTGCGAGATCCTGGTGCGCTCGGGCGCCGTCGACGTCGTCGTCATCGACTCCGTCGCCGCGCTCGTGCCCAAGGCCGAAATCGAAGGCGAAATGGGCGACTCGTTGCCCGGTCTCCAGGCGCGTCTCATGAGCCAGGCGTTGCGCAAGCTCGCCGGCGCGATCAACCGTTCCCGCACCGCCGTCGTCTTCATCAATCAGCTGCGTGAGAAGATCGGCGTCATCTTCGGCAATCCCGAGACGACGAGCGGCGGCCGGGCGCTGAAGTTCTACGCCTCCGTCCGCCTCGACATGCGGCGCATCGGCCCGGTGAAAGACCGCGAGGTCGTCATCGGCAACCACGTCCGCGTCAAAGTCGTCAAGAACAAGGTCGCGCCGCCGTTCCGCCAGGCGGAGTTCGACATCATGTTCGACGAGGGCATCAGCCACGAATCGCTGCTCGTGGACATCGCGGCCGAAGCGGGGATCATCGACAAGTCGGGCGCCTGGTACTCCTACGGCAAGGAGCGCATCGGGCAGGGCCGTGAGAACGCCAAGCTGTACCTGAAGGACCATCCGGAGATGTCGGCGGAGGTCGAAGTGCGGGTCAAGGAACACCTCGGCGTGGTCGGTGGACCCGACGAGGAGATTCCGGCTCCGGAGGAGTAGCACGTGCCTGTGCTCACCGGGCTCGCCCCCGATCCGCGCCGGCCCGACTATCGGCTGGTCGAAGTGGACCGGGGGCGTTTTGCCTCCCTCCCCGCCGAGTCGCTCGCCGGGCTCGGCCTGGTCATCGGCCGCGACATCGCGCCGCCGGTGCTGGACCGGCTCCAGGAGCTGGCCGATCTGGAAGCGGCGCACCGCGCCGCCCTGCGCGCCGTGGCGCGCCGCGGCCATGCGCGCTACGACCTCCGGCGCCGCCTGCTCCAAAAGCAGCACCCGCCCGCCGCCGTCGACGGCGCGCTGGCGCGTCTCGAGGCGGCCGGCCTGCTCGACGACGCGCGCTTCGCGGCCGATTTCGCCGTTGCCAAGGCGCGCCGCGGGCGGGGGCCGGCGCGGCTGGTCCGGGACCTCCAATCGCAGGGCGTCGATCGGCGCGTTGCCGAAACCGCGGTGCGCACCTCGTTGGCGGCCGAGGGCATCGACCCCGCGGATGCCGTGCGGGCGCTCGCCGAGCGCCGGGCGCGCCAGTTGGCGGGACTGCCGCCGATCGTCCGCAAGAGACGACTGACGGCGTTCCTGGTGAGGCGAGGATTTCAGGGATCGGAGATGCGGGCGGTCGTGGAGGCTCTTTAGCCTACCCGAATCATCTGGGTGAAGGCCAGGATGCGGCACACTCGTGAGCTACCTTCCTACAATGGCGCTCCACGACTTCATACGGCAAGCGAAATCCGAAGCTGAACGACGCGTCAATTCCACCCGGAGAGATGCCCAACGATTGCATTGGATGCTCGGCTATCACGTAGGTTCGTTGTCACGAGATCACATTCTGACGACGCGATCCTACATTGCACGGCAGTTTCGCCGTCACCCGGACTTGGTCCCGAACTAACCAGGGTCGGCTATATTCCCCGCCATGAAGTCGTCCGACCTCCGCCGCAAGTTCATCGACTACTTCACGGCCCCCCCGCGGTCCCATCGCGAGGTGCCCAGCGGCTCCCTCGTTCCCCCCGACGACCCGACGCTCCTCTTCACCAACGCCGGCATGGTGCAGTTCAAGCGCGTCTTTCAGGGCCTCGAGCGCCGCGACTATGCCCGCGCCGTCACCTGCCAGAAATGCGTCCGGGCCGGCGGTAAGCACAACGACCTCGAGCAGGTGGGCTACACCGCCCGCCATCACACCTTCTTCGAGATGCTCTGCAACTTCTCCTTCGGCGACTACTTCAAGAAGGAAGCGATCGCGTACGCCTGGGAGTGGGTGACCGGCACAGACTGGCTCGGCCTCGACCCGCAGCGGCTGTTCATCACCGTCCATCACGCCGACGACGAGGCCCGGAAGCTGTGGCGCTCCGTTGCCGGCGTCCCCGACGACCGCATCTACGGCCTCGGCGACAAGGACAACTTCTGGCAGATGGGCGACACCGGGCCCTGCGGGCCGTGCTCGGAGATCCTCGTCGACATCCGGAGCACGGAGCGCGGAGCGCGGAGCAGAGAACTCGGTCTCGATGAGTTCGTGCGCCTGAGCGAAGCGGGGCAGCTGCTCGAGATCTGGAACCTGGTGTTCATGCAGTACGATCAACGGGCGGACGGCGCCCGCTCCGCGCTCCCTGCTCCGTCCGTGGACACGGGCGCCGGCCTGGAACGCATCGCGGCGGTGATGCAGACCGTCGCGTCGAATTACGATACCGATCTGTTCCAGCCGCTCATCGAGCAGGCCGTCAGCATCGTGGGCCGGCCCTACGACCGCGGGCCCGGTGGCGCGCCCTATCGCGTCCTCGCCGATCACGCCCGCGCCGTCGCCGTTTTGCTCGCCGACGGCGTCTACCCTTCGAACGAGGGACGGGGCTACGTGCTGCGCCGCATCCTGCGCCGCGCGGTGCGCTACGCCTGGCTCCTCGGCCGCCGCGAGCCGACCCTCGCGCCGCTGACACAGGCCGTGAATGCGGTCATGGGCCCGGTCTACCCCGAGCTGCCCCAAAAAGCGGCGCACATCGAGCGCGTGACGCGCGCCGAGGAAGAGCGGTTCCTCGAAACGATCGAGGGCGGCCTAGCCCGCCTCGGCCAGCTCGCGAATCAATCCGCGATATCCGGTGAAGAGGCCTTTCAGCTTTACGATACGTTTGGCTTCCCGATCGATCTGACGCAGATGATCGCCGGCGAGCGCACGCAGGCCGTGGATGTGGCCGGATTCGAGCAGGCGCTCGAGAAGCAGCGACGGAGATCGAGGGCGGCCCGAAAAGCGGGGATGGGGGACGGGGGAAGGGGGAAGCGTGGCGTCGGCGAGTGGGTCGAGCTCAAGAAGAAGGTCCGGCAACAGTGGATCGGATACGAGACCACCAGGGCCGAGACCGAGCCGATCGCGTTCCGGCAGACGGGCGATCAACTGGAGCTGATTCTCGAGGACAATCCGTTCTACGCCGAGTCGGGCGGCCAGGTCAGCGACACCGGCGTGGTGAAGGGCGACGGTTGGGAGCTGACGGTCGAAGCCGTCGAAAAGGTGGACGGCAAGAGCGCCGTCGTGGGGACCTTCGGCGACCCCTTCGAGCCCACGCCCGCACTCGCGCAGGTCAACGAGGCGCGGCGCCGCAACATCGAGCGCAACCACACCGCCACGCACCTCGTGCATGCCGCGCTGCGCAAGATTCTGGGCACGCACGTGCGCCAGGCAGGCTCGGTCGTGGCCCCCGACCGGCTGCGCTTCGACTTCAGCCACCATGGCCCGATTACCGACGAGGCGCTGGCCCATATAGAGGAAGAGGTCAACGAGCAGATCTGGGCCAATCTCCCCGTCGCAACGCGGGACATGGCTTACAAAGAGGCCATCGCCGCCGGCGCCATGGCATTCTTCACCGAGAAGTACGGCGACCGGGTTCGGGTAGTCGACGTCCCCGGCGTCTCGCTCGAGCTGTGCGGGGGCACGCACGTGCCCACGACCGGCCAGATCGCCCTGTTCCGGTTCACGCACGAGACGGGCGCGGCCGCCGGCGTGCGCCGCATCGAGGCGCTGACCGGGCCCGCCGCCTACCGGCACGCCCTCGATCTCCAGCACCGGCTTGCCGAGGCCGCCGGCTTGCTCAAGACGCAACCCGAGCACCTGGCGCGGCGGATCGAGGCGATGCTCGAGGAGAATCGGAAGCTCTAGAAGCG
>JAUYMC010000192.1 GCA_030699545.1 Gemmatimonadales bacterium
TCTCCACAGATTGAATTCCCGACAAAGTCACTCTAGTTTGTGTTGTGCGCTTTTTGAGAACGATTCTCATCTGTATCGCCTGTCTGGCATCGCCACTCGCCGGGCAGGCGACTGACTCTCTGACCGTTTCCCGTCGCGTGGTGGCGGCGGCGGCTCTCGCCGCCAAAGAATACGCCCTCGGCGTGACGCCGGCCGGCGGCCAGATCGTCCTTCCAGAAGAAGTCGACGAAGCCAAGCTCTTCATTCAGCAAGCGCAGCTCGACATCGGCGGCTTGCCGCGCCGGGCCCGCATCGGTGCGAGTGCGCGGCTCAGCACGCTGGCGAGCATGCTCGAGCGGCTGGCGCCGCCCGATTCGGTCACCCGCCTGGCGGACGAGGTCATTGGCGTCATCACCCGGTCCGTCGGCGGCGCCAACGCTCTGGAGCCGATTCCCTCGCGGCCTCCGTCCGTGGCGCGGGGTGCCGACGTATTCCGGGAGCAGTGCGCCGCCTGTCACGGCGCGCAGGGCCGCGGCGACGGGCCGAAGGCGCGCACGCTCGAAGGACCGCCCCCGACCAATCTCGCCGACGCCGCCGTCATGGGCGGCACGCCGGCGCTCGAAGTCTTCCGCAAGATCGGGATCGGCGTGCCCGGCACCGCGATGCCGGAGTTCGCCGACGAGCTGTCGGATGAGGATCGCTGGGCGGTCACCACCTACGTGATGACGTTGCAGTACGGCGGCTCGGCCACGGCCGCGACGTTCGCCGCGGTGCGCCGCCAGGTGGATTCGGCGCTCTCCACCCGCTCCGACAAGATCGCGTTCGATGCTTATCTGACGTTCGAGCAGGTGGAGACCGACGTTCGGGCGAAGAACGCCGGTCTGGCGAGCGAGCTGGAAGCGGCGTTCTCGTGGCTGCGCACCCGCGTGGTGCGCGCCGATGAGGATGAGCTGGCGGCGATCCGCTCGCGGTTGCGCGCCGGGCTCGAGCGCGCCGAGCGGGTCGTGGCGGACCGCCCGTCCAGCATGAGCCTGTTCGTCTCGTCGTTCTTCCTGCTGCTGCGCGAAGGGTTCGAGGCGATCCTCGTCGTGGCGGCCCTGATGACGTTCCTCGCCAAGGCGGGCGCGACCGAGCGCCGGCGCGATGTGGCGCGCGGCGCGTGGCTCGCGGTCGCGGCCAGCCTGCTGACGTGGGCGCTGGTCGAGCTGTTGTTCCAGATCACGCCCGGCCAGCGCGAGGCCATCGAAGGCTTCACGATGCTGCTGGCCGCCGCGATGCTGTTCTACGTCAGCTACTGGCTGCTCTCCAAGATCGAAGCGGCCAGGTGGACCGCGTTCGTGAAGGGCAAGATGCAGCATGCGCTGGCCACGGGCTCCGGCATGGCGTTGACCGTCGTGGCGTTCCTCGCCGTGTATCGCGAGGGGTTCGAGACCATTCTGTTTTACAAGGCGCTGCTCAGCTCCGCCGCGGCCGGGCCGATGCCGGTGCTCGCCGGCATGGCGGTGGGCGCCGTGGGCCTGGTGATCGTCTACGTGGCGATCAACCGGCTGGGCATGCTCGTGGCGATGAAGCCGTTCTTCGCCGTCACCGGCGCGATGCTGTACTACATGGCGTTCGTGTTCGCGGGGAAGGGCGTCGCGGAGCTGCAAGAGGCGCGGCTGCTGCCGCTGAGCGTGCTGGATGGGGCTCCCCGTCTTCCCGTGCTCGGAATCTATCCGACGGTCGAATCGCTCGCGGCGCAGGGCCTGCTGGTGCTGTTGGCCGTCATCGCTTTGGTGTGGGCCCTGAGGGAGCGGGCGCCGCAACCGGCTTCGAGGCAAGCGTCGCCGGCTGGAGACTGATGGTCTCGCGATTGCGCCAGAGATACAGCAGCAGCACCCCCGCCAGCGCCAGCAGCACGCTCGTCGCCTGCGCCACGGTGAACGCCCCGATGAAGCGGTCATCCTTGGCTCGCAGGAATTCCACCAGAAAGCGCTCCAGGCCCGCGAACACCAGGTAGCAGCCGAACAGCCACCCGGTGGCATGGGCATGATCGCGCCGCCGCCACATCCACCAGAACGCGAGGAACATCGCGATCGTCTCGTAGATCTGGGTCGGGTGGACGGCGACGACCTGGGTGAGGTCGGTTCCGGGCGGGAACTCCACGCCCATGGCGGTCAGGTTGGCGACGGTCGTTTCGGGAAGCCCACGCGGGAACTTCATCGCCCACGGCAGCGTGCTGGGGATTCCGTAATCGTCGTTCACCAGGAAGCAGCCGACGCGGCCGAGGGCGTAGCCGAGGGCCAGCGGCGCGGCACAGATCTCCACCGTGAAGCGCACCGGGACTTTGCGGCGCCAGCCGTTCAGGAGGATGGCGGCCGTCGCGCCCAGGAATCCGCCGTACCAGACGAAGCCGCCGCGCCGCAGCAGCGCATCCCACTCGCCGGTCAGGAAGACGTACCACAGCTTGGCGCCGAGCAGTCCGCCGATGACGCCGGCGATGACGATGTCGGCCGCGAATTCCTCATCCAGCGCGCGGCGCCGCAGGTCGAGCTGGATCGCCCATCCCGCCATGAGAAACGCCACCATCATCATCAGGCCGTAGCCGGTCAGCTCCAGCGGTCCGAGGTGCAGCACGAACGGGTAGACGGTCATGTACCGATCTCAGCGAGTTCGAGTCCAGGGAGTGGCAGGTCGGCGCTGGCATCGAGCGTCCAGTCGCTGCGCTCGCCCAGCGCGAGCCGGTGCCATCCGGCCCGCGCGATCATCCCGGCGTTGTCGGTGTTGAGGCGCGGACTCGCCACGGCGACGCGCGCCGTGCCGGCGAGCCGCTCGGCGGCGCGCGCGATCAGCGCCCGGCTGCACGCCACACCGCCGCCCAGCACGGCGACGCGATACCCGCTCGCCCGCACCGCGCGATCGAGCTTGGTGACGAGGACATCGAGCACTGCGTCCTGAAACGCCCGCGCCAGATGGGGACGGTCCCGATCGAGATCGTCCGACGCCCGCACCGCGTGCAGCACCGCCGTCTTGAGTCCCGAAAAGGAAAACTCGTAGCTCCCCCCCCCCCCCTCGGCGATCATCGGGCGCGGGAAGGTGAATCGCGACGGATCGCCCTCGCGCGCGAGCCGCTCGATCGCCGGGCCGCCGGGGTATCCGAGGCCCAGCAGGCTGCCGACTTTGTCGAATGCTTCGCCCGCGGCGTCGTCGCGCGTCTGGCCCAGCAGCCGGTAGCGGCCCCACGCCGGCACGTCGAGCAGCAGCGTATGGCCGCCCGAGACCAGCAGCGCGATGAACGGCGGCTCGAGCTCCGGGTCTTCGACCGCGGGCGCGAACAGATGGCCTTCCATATGATGCACGCCGATCAGCGCGCGATCGCCGCTGAACGCCAGCCCCTTCGCGTAGACCACGCCGACGAGGAGCGCGCCGGCGAGCCCCGGGCCCGCGGTCACCGCGACCCCATCGACCGCCGAGAGACGGACGCCGGCCTCGGCGAGCGCCCGGTCTACGACCGCCGGGAGCGCGGCGAGGTGCGCGCGGCTCGCCAGCTCCGGCACGACGCCGCCGAACACCTGGTGCACGTCCTGCGACAGGATGATGAGGCTCGCGAGCTCTGGCGTGCGGCGTTTCCCTCCGGCCACGAGGACCGCGGCGGACGTCTCGTCGCACGACGTTTCGATCCCGAGGACGACCTCAGCCACGACGCCCCCTCGGCCGGCGCCGCAGCGTCACCGAGTCGGGAACCGCGCGCACCGTGAGTCCGGCCGGGGCCACGACGGTGATGCGGGCGACGCCGCCCCGGGGATCGTCGATGTGCGCGATGACGCGCAGGCTGTCGCGCGTGAACGCCTGCACCCGCTCGGCGGGCCCGCGCACGATGACCGCGACCCGCGGCGGCGTCACGATGTAATTCGTGATCGCCCCGGCGCCGGTCTCCACCGGAATGCCGGCGAACGAGCGCTCGGCGAGGGTCCCCATGTCGCCGGTGACGAGGATCTGCTTCGGCGCGAGGCGCACGATGCCCAGGGGCATCGTATCGATCGGCACGGAGCGCGAGAACGGGCCCGCGACATTCCGGATTTCGGTGACCAGCGTCGTCACCGATTCGATGCCGGCCAGGTTCTGCTCCGGACCCACGAGCCGCGCGAGCCGCGGCGTGACGGTCAGCGAATCCAGCAGCGCCTGCCCGGAATCGGGCACGACGGTCACGAGCGGCACGATCCGCACGTCTTTGCGCGCCACCGTGTCGAGCGCGAGGGTGATCTCGCTGGGCCGGATCTCCATCACCCGTACGTCCGCGCCCTTGGGGATCGCCAGCTCGACGTCGGACGGATCGAGATGAATCGTCCAGGACGAGGAGGCGAGCGTATCGGGCACCCGGCGCGTGATGTCGCCCGCGAGGGAGCGCAGCTTCAGGATCTGGCTCCCCTTGCCCGAGATCTGCACGCGCACGCTGGGCGGCTCGTTGATCAGGGCGCGCCCCGGCGGCAGCAGCACGTTGAGCGTCACATCGAAGCTCGTGGTGACCGGCTGCTGCAGCTGCACGGCCACGTACAGCATCAGCGCGAGGAACAGCGCCGCGCCCTTGATCGGCCAGTTGCGGGTGATCAGCGCGATCAGGTTAGCGCGCATCGAGCAGGCGCCGGATCAGACCGGCGTTCACGGGATTGTCCCACTCCGCGGCCCCGATGACTTTTTTGACGATCGTGCCGCTGCGATCGATGATGAAGCTCTCGGGCACACCGGTCGTCTGGTAGATCCCCTGAATGGCGCCGGAGCGGTCGTGCAGGATCTCGAACGTCACGCCCAGGTCGTTCGCGAACGTGAGGACTTTTTCCGGCGGGTCTTCGTCGATGCTGATGCCGAGCACGAGGAAGCCGGTGTCCTTGAACTGCTGGTGCAGCCGCTCCATGGAGGGCATTTCATGAATGCACGGCGGGCACCACGTCGCCCAGACGTTCAGGAGCAAGACTTTGCCGCGGTAGTCCGCCAGCGTGACGGGCGTGTTGGCTCGCAGGTCCATGGCCTCGAACGACGGCGCCGCCGATCCGATGCCCAGCAACGACAGCTGCGGGCGCAACTTGATCGCGAGCGCCACGCCGAAGACCGCGGTCATCGTGAGCCCCGCGACGAGCGTCCACTGCTGCCGGTTGGTCATACCGGCACCCCGCCCGCGTCGCGGCAGCGGCGCCGCAGCTCCTGCACCTCGCGCGCCGGATCGGCCGATCCGAACACCGCATTCCCGGCGACGAACGTATCGGCGCCCGCCTGGTGGGCCGCGCCGATCGTCTGACGGGAAATGCCGCCGTCGACTTCCAGGAAACAGCGTGCGCGGTGCGCGGTGAGCAGTGCGCGGGCGCGCTGAATCTTCTCCGTAGCCGCGGGGAGATAGCTCTGGCCCCCAAAGCCCGGATTCACCGACATGATCAGCAAGAGGTCGAGGTCTTTGACGACCTCTTCCGCATACGTGAACGGCGTTCCGGGGTTCAATGCCAGGCCGGCCATCATGCCGCGCTGCTTCACGGCGTCGAGCTGACGTTGCACGTGGATCGTCGCTTCGGGGTGAAACGTGAACACCGATGCGCCCGCGGCGGCGAACGGCTCGATGTACTGCTCCGGCTCGACGACCATGAGGTGCACGTCGATCGGCTTGTCCGTCAGCTTCCGCAGGGCGGCAATCATCCCGGCTCCGAACGTGAGATTCGGAACGAAGCGGCCGTCCATGACGTCCACATGCAGCCAGTCCGCGCCTCCGGCCAGCACCTGCTCCACCTGCTCCGCGAGGCGGACCAGGTCGGCGGACAGGATGCTCGGGGCGATGCGGATCTCGTTCTTCACGGACTCCTCGCGACGACGATATCGACGACGGTGCCTGGCGCGGCCAGCGTGCCCGCCGCCGGGCGCTGCGCGACGACGGTGCCGGGGTTCGCCTCCGCGGTGCGCCGCCGCGTCATGGTGCCCAGCTGCAGTCCTTCGAGCTCCAGCCGCGTGCGCGCATCGGCCGACGCCATGCCCAGGAGGTCGGGCACCGAGATCGTCGGCGCGCCGCGGCTCACGACGAGAATCAGCCCGGCGCCCGGCGCCAACGCGGTCCCGGCGCTCGGCCGGGTCAGAATCGCGAGCCCGCGCGGCGCCGCCGCCTGCACCGATTCGACCTGGCTCACCGTGAGCCCCGCGGCGTTCACGAGCCGCTCGGCGAGCCCCGCGTCGAGACTCGTGACGTCGGGCACCGGAATCTTGGGCGGACCGCCGCTCGACACCAGGGTCACCTTGGTGCCTTCGGGAGAGATGACGCCCGGCGGCGGGTCCTGCCAGATCACCACACCCTGCGGAGCACTGGCGTGCGGCTCCGCCCCGCCGTCGGTCACTTCCAGCTGGGCCTGCCGCACCTCCGCCTGCGCTTCCGCCAGCGTCAGGCCGAGCACGCGCGGCACCTCGTGATGCCCGGGGAGGAACGGCGCGGGGAAGAGGACGAGGTACGCCGTCAGATACCCCGCGAGCAGCGCCCCGAACGCCACCAGCGTCCAGATGCCGACGCGGCGGCGGTCGAACGTCATGCCTTCCAGGGACGAAAAGTGCCGGCGGATCCGCATCAGCGCGCGTCACCTCGGCGCAGCAGACGCGCGGCATAGGCGCCATCGATGCCGTGCCGCTGGGGCAGCGACTGGAAGTCGCCGGCGGCGGTCAGCAGCTCGGCCGGGGCGTCGCCCGGCGCGCGCGCGAAATCGGGATGTCGCGTCAAGAACTCCTCCACGACGGCAACGTTCTCTTCGGGCTCGAGCGAACACGTCGCGTAGATCAACAAGCCCCCGCCACCGGGCCGCACGAGCGTGGCGGCGGCCTCGAGGAGCCGCCGCTGCCGTGCCGCCGCCCGCGCAAAGATGCGCGGCTCGAGCCGCCAGCGCGCGTCGGGGTGGCGGCGCATCGTCCCCGTGGCGCTGCAGGGTGCATCGAGCAACACCGCGTCGAAGCCGGCCCTCCCGAACGGCGCCGCCTCAAGATCGGCGGCCAGGCAGCGAATCGCCACTCCCGCGCGCCGGCTCGTGGCCACGAGGGGGGCGATGCGCCCGCGGCGGACGTCGCCGGCGACGACCCGGGCCCCGAGGGCTTCGAGCGCGACAGCCTTGCCGCCGGGCGCCGCCGCCGCGTCATACACGCGAGCGCCGCCCGGAATCCCGGCGAAGCGGCACACGAGCTTGTGCGCCGCATCCTGAACTATCCAGCCGCCCTCTGAAAATCCCGGAAGGTTCTTGGGAGCAGGGAGCGGGGAGCCGGGAGCCGGTGTAACCCGAAGCCCGGCGCCGAATGGCGCCTCCTCGACCCGAATCCCCCCGCTCTGCAATGCCGCGCGCAGCCGGTCTGCATCCCAACGGGCGGGCTGGAGCGTAAGTTCTGGCCGCGCGTCATTCCACGCGATCAGCCGCTGTGTCTCGTCCGTGCCAAACCGCGCCGCCCAGCGATCGACCAGCCACGCGGGGTGAGACGCGCCAGCGTCCTGCTCCCTGCTCCCTGCTCCCGCGATCTTGCGGAGCGTCTGGTTCACGTACCCCGTGACGCTTTCTCCGACAGTCTCTCGGGCGAGCTCGACCGTCGTCGAGACGGCGGCGTGGGCAGGCACGCGGCTCAGGCAGCGCAGCTGGTAGGCGCCGAGGCGGAGGACGTCGTGGAGGCGGGGATCGGCGCGGGGGAGGTCGAGCTCGCGGTCGAGCTCGCCTTGCTGCCGCAGCACCCCGGCGGACAGCTCGTACGCGAGACGGCGGTCGCGCTCGGCGAGCCCCTCGAGGAAGCGGTCGCGCGCGGCGGGTAGCGGCGTGCCGGCCCGCACGGCGCGGAGAATGTCGAGGGCCGCCCGTCGCGCGGTCAATCCTTCCCTAATCCAGCATCCCCTTGGTGGGCGATGACGGCATCGCGACCTCGCGGCGCGGCATCCGGCCCGCGAGGAAGGCCGCCCGACCCGCGATCGTGGCGAGGCGCATCGCCTGCGCCATCGCGACGGGATCCTGCGCGGCGGCGATCGCGGTGTTCATGAGAATGCCGTCCACGCCTTGCTCCATCGTCAGGCACGCATCGGAGGCGGTGCCGACGCCGGCGTCCACGATCACCGGCACGCGCAGCCGGCGCTTGATCGTGCGCACGCTCAGCGGATTGAGCAGGCCCAGGCCGCTGCCGATCGGCGACGCGAGCGGCATCACCGCCGCGCACCCCGCGTCCTCGAGCCGCAGCGCCGTGACGAGATCCTCGTTCGTGTAGGCGAGCACCTGGAAGCCTTCGGCGACGAGCACCTTCGCGGCTTCGAGCAACCCCTGCACGTCGGGCATCAGCGTCTCTTCGTCGCCGATCACTTCCAGCTTCACGAATTCGTTGAATCCCGCTTCGCGGGCGAGACGGGCGTAGCGGATCGCGTCCGCCGCCGTGTAGCAGCCGGCGGTATTCGCGAGCAGGAAAAAGCGCTTGGGATCGAGCACGTGCAGGATGCTCGTCTCCTTGCTGCGGTCGAGATTCACGCGCCGCACCGCGACGGTCACGACTTCCGCTCCCGAGGTCTCGATCGCGCGCAGCATCGTGTCGCTGTCGGGGTACTTCCCCGTGCCCACCATCAGGCGCGAATGAAACGAGCGCCCGCCGATCGTCAGCGGCGTATCCCGCATAGTCTCGATTGCCGTCGTCATCTCACCCGCCTCCGACGAAATGCACCAGCTCGATCGCGTCGCCCGCGGCGATCGTGACCTCGCCCAGCGCCGGCCGGCGCACGATGCGGCGATTGTGCTCGACCACCACGGTGCGCGGATCGAGGTCCAGCTCGCGCAGCAAGGCGAGCAGCGTGGCCCCCCCCCCCCCTCCCGCGCGCACCGCGCGGGGCTCGCCGTTCACCACCACCTCGATCGCTTCCGTCATGCCCAGACCTCCAGCAGTTGACGCACCGCCGCCCCCGCAGCCGCGGGATCCGCCGCGTCCCACAGCGCCCGAATCGCGGCCGCCCCATAGGCGCCGGCGTCACGAATTTCCGGCGCATTCTCAGGGGTCACGCCCCCGATCGCGACGACGGGGGTGCCGAAGGCCGCGATCTGCCGGAGAACCGCGAGCCCCAGCGGCGGGGTTCCGGGGTGCGACGCCGTCGCGAACACCGGCCCTACCAGAAGATAGTCGGCCCCCTCCGCCAGCGCGGCCTCTGCCGCGGCGCGATCGTGCACCGACTTGCCGATCCACCAGAGTGGCTCGAGCGCGCGGGCGGCACTCACGGGGAGGCTCCCCCGGCCGAGCTGCACCCCCGCGGCCCCCGTCGCGAGGGCGATATCGAGACGGTCGTTGACGAAGAGGGTGGCGGGGTGGCCGGAAAGCCGGATGGCCAGATCATGATGCTCGAGACCACTCAGAGCGCGGCCGCGCGCATGAAGCGCCAGCGCCGGTCCCCCTGCAGCCGCCAGCTGCCGGGCGACGTCCGCAACGTCGGGACGGCGGGCGATGCGCTCGTCGGTGATGGCGTGGAGTCTGGGGAGCGGCGCCTTCACGTGAAGCGGCGGCCCCCCTCTCCCCCTCCCCCCCCCGGCGCGAGGCGCGCGCCGCGCTGCCAGTCATCGGTCGACATGCGCGCCTTGCCTGCCGGCTGCACTTCGAAGACTTCGATCGCCCCGTCGCCGGCCGCGATCGTGAGTGATCCGTCCGCCGACAGGAGCTTGCCGGGGGCGCCGCTGCCGGCCTTGACGCGCGGGCTGAAGAGCTTGATTTCCACGCCGTCGAGCTCGGTCCAGGCGCCGGGACGGGGATCGAGCCCGCGAATCAGCCGCCCGATGGTCACGGCGTCCTTGGACCAGTCGATGCGCGCCAGCTCGCGCGTCAGCTTGGGGGCGAACGTCGCGCGGCTTTCGTTTTGCGGGACGGGCTTGGGCGGCGGGTCGCTCTGCGCCATCATCGCCAGCGTTTCGACGAGCGCCTGCGCGCCCATCTCGGCGAGATGCGCGCCGAGGTCGCCGGCGGTGACGTCGGCATCGACGCGGTGCGGGATCTGGTGGAGGATCGGCCCCGAGTCCATGCCGGCGTCGAGCTGCATGATCGTGACGCCGGTCGTTTCGAAGCCGCGGATGATGGCCCATTCGATCGGCGCCGCGCCGCGGAGGCCGGGCAGCAGCGACGGGTGCACGTTCACCATGCCGCGCTCGGGGATCTGCAGCAGCTCGGGCTTGAGGATGTGGCCGTAGGCCACGACCACCCCGATATCGGGTCTGAGATTGCGCAGCCGCGTGAGGAAGTCGCCGTCGGTCGGGCTGGCCGGTTGCAGGACGGTGAGGTCTTCGGCTGCCGCGGCCACTTTGACGGCCGGCGGCACGAGCTGCGAGCGCGACCGTCCCTGCGGCGCATCCGGCTGGGTGACGACGGCCGCCACGTCGAAGCCTTCTCCGACGAGGGCGCGGAGCGAGGGCACCGCGAATTCGGGAGTTCCGAAAAAGACGACCCGCACTTACAGCTCGCCCGCCGGCTCCGGCGTGACCTCCTTCAGATACCCCTTCTCGCCCTTGCGGGCTTTCTTCCACTTCGCGAGCAGCAGACTGCGCTTGACGGCGCTCAGGTGGTCCAGAAAGAGAATGCCGTCGAGGTGGTCGATCTCGTGCTGGATGGCGCGCGCCTTGTAGCCGCTCGCCTCGACGCGATACGGCTTCCCCTGCTCGTTCAGCGCTTCGACCACGATGCGCACCGGCCGCTTCACGTTGCCAAAGATGTCGGGAATGGAGAGGCAGCCTTCCTCGGACACTTCCGTCTCCGGGCTCCGCTCGGCGATGACGGGATTGATCAACACGAGCGGCGGGGGATCTTCCTCCCCGATGTCCACGACCGCGACGCGCAGCGCCACGCCGACCTGGTTTGCCGCCAGGCCGACGCCGCGCGCCGCGCGCATCGTCGCGAACAGGTCCTCGACGAGCCGGCGCGTGTCGGCGTCGACGCGGGCGACGGGGCTGCTCGGCTGGCGCAGGATGGGAGAGCCGAGCAGATGCAGTCGCAGCACGTTCACGCCGGCTTGGTCTCCGCGGGGGTGCGGTTGGTGATGCTGGAGATGCCGCTGCGCAGCATCACGAAGCGGGATTCGCCGCTCTTCACGGTCACCTGATCGTCCTTGATGTGGAGCACTTCGCCGACGATGCCGCTCGACGTGACGACCTGATCGCCGCGTTGCAGCGAGGCGAGCAGTTCCTTGTGCTTTTGCTGCTGGCGGCGCTGCGGCCGGATCAGGAGAAAGTAGAAGATCGCGATGAACAGGCCGATCTGAATGACGAATGCGCCCATGCCGGGACCGCCCTGGCCCGACGGCGTGAACAGCAGCAGCGACAGCGATGCGAAGATGGTCATGCGCTTTCCGGTTGAGTGTACCGGCGGCGCCACTCCGCCGCCCAGGAGTCGAAACGTCCCTCACGAATCGCGTCGCGCATCGCTCCGGCGAGCCGGATCAGCGCGCGCACGTTGTGCAGCGACAGCAGCCGCAACCCCAGCAGCTCGCCGGCCGCGAACAGGTGCCGGAGATACCCGCGGGAGTATGTCGTGCAGGTCTCGCAGTCGCACGTCGGGTCCAGCGGACGCGCATCCGTGCGGAAGGCGGCGTTCCGGATATTCAGCGGTCCGTCGGGCGTGAACGCGGTGCCGTTGCGACCGTTGCGCGTCGGCGCCACGCAATCGAAGAGGTCCACCCCGCGCTCCACGGCCGCCACCAAATCCTCGGGAAACCCGACGCCCATAAGATAACGGGGAAGTGGCGCGGGCAGCCGGGGACCGAGGCCGTCGAGCGTCTCGTACATCTTGGCCTTCGGCTCGCCGACCGACAACCCGCCGATTGCCAACCCCGTCCACTCGCCGAGCGCCAGAATGCGGCTGAGCGCTTCCCGTCGAAGCGCGCCCTGTACGCCGCCCTGGACGATGGGCCATAACGTCTGCCGGCCGTCCGCCAATTCGCCGTGTCGCCGCCGGCATCGCTCGAGCCAGCGCAGCGTTCGCTCCAACGCATCCCGCGAGGTCGCCTCGTCCGCCCCTCCCGGCGCCACATGATCGAACGCCATCGCGATGTCGGCGCCGAGGGCCCATTGAATTTCGGTGGCGCGCTCGGGGGTCAGCATGCGGCGGCCGCCGTCGATGTGACTCTGGAACTCGACGCCCTCGTCGCTGACCCGGCGGAACCCCTCGAGGGAGAAGACCTGGAACCCGCCCGAGTCGGTCAGCAGCGGCCGGTCCCACGCCATGAAGCGGTGCAGACCGCCCAGCTGCGCCACGACGTCTTCGCCGGGGCGCACATGGAGATGGTAGGTGTTCGCGAGCACGATGCTCGCGCCGATCGCCCGCAGATCGGCGGGGGAGAGCGTGCGCACCGTCGCCTGCGTGCCGACCGGCATGAACACGGGCGTGTCGACGGTGCCATGCGGCAGCGTCAGCGTGCCGGCGCGCGCCGCCCCCGACGTCGCGGCGATGCGAAACTCGAACATCAGACGACCGCCATGGCGTCGCCATAGCTGTAGAACCGATAGCCTTCCTGGACCGCTTCCTGGTAGGCCCGCATCACGAAATCGTAGCCGCCAAACGCGCACACCAACATCAGCAGCGTCGAGCCGGGCAGATGAAAATTGGTGATCACGTGGTCCACGACGGTGAAGGAGTAGGGCGGGCGGATGAACAGCGTCGTCTCGCCCGCACCCGCGCGCACCTGCCCGCCGGCAGCAGCCGCCGATTCGAGTGCTCTGACGACGGTCGTCCCCACCGCCCACACCCCACATCCCACGCCGTTCTTGTCATCGATCAGCCGGGCCGTTTCGGGCGGAATCTCGTACGCCTCCGGATGCAG
>JAUYMC010000214.1 GCA_030699545.1 Gemmatimonadales bacterium
GAGCGCCGCCAGGACGACGACACGGCGTGGTATAACGCCGGCACCGCGGCGCTCGCGGCCGGCAACACGGAGGTCGCCCGCGCGAGTCTGGGCCGGGCAGCGGCGTCCCTCGACCCCGACGTGCGGTTCCGGGCGTTGTACAACCTCGGGCTGCTGGCGCTGCGGCAGGCGCGCGCCGACAGCGCCCAGCGGGGGACGCACCTGGCCGACGCGGAGCGCGCGTATCGGGAAGCGCTGCTCTTGCGGCCGCGGCACGTGCGCGCCAAGTGGAATCTCGAGCTGGCCACGCGGATGCGCGGCGGCAACGGCAGCTCGCCGCCGCCGCCGCCACCACCACCACCGTCGCCGGAAGCGGGTGGCGGCGGCGGCGCCGGGCAGTCAGAGGTGCCGCGCCCTCCGACGCCGCTCTCGGGATTGAGCGAGGCGCAAGCGGATCAGGTACTGCGGTCGATCGGTCAGGAGGAGCTGCGCACCCGCCGTGACCGGACGGGGAGGACGCGTCGCGCCACCCCTGCGGGAGTGAAGGACTGGTGAGCGCGCTGCTGCTGGCCGCGCTGGTCGCGCTGCAGGGTGCGGAAGTCACCGCCAGCGTGAACCGGACACGTCTGACGGTCGGTGAGGAGCTGGTCCTCACCGTGCGCGCCCGCACGCGCTCGCCCGACGTCGTGCAGCTCCTCCTCCCGCCGCTGTCGGGCTTTGCGATCGTCGGCTCGCGCGACCTGACCGAGGTATCGCTCACCGGCTCCGCCGGAGCGATCCGCACGACGGTGCGCGAGCTGCATCTTCGGGCGGAGCAGGCGGGCGCCCTCCTCATCGGTCCGGTCCGCGCGCGTCACGGGCGGAGCGTCGTCGCCACCGAGCCGATTCTCATTACGGTGGACAGCGCGGCGAACCGCTTTGCCGCCGCGTTGAGCCCGATCGCGCGGCACATGCTGGAGGCGGCGCCCGCGCCGCTGCACTCGGCCGAGCGGCCCGACCACGTCGCCCTCACGGTGCTGACGTCCGCCGACACGGTGTTTGCGGGCGAGCAGGTGGACCTCGTCGCCGCCGCCTGGATCCCGCGGGCGCTGCGCGAGCGGATGCGGCGCCTCCCGGTCCTGACCCTCGTGACGCCGGAAGGCGTGTGGGCCTATCCCGCCACGACGCCCGCCGGTGTGGCCGCCTCGCGACAGGTCGGCGGTCGCTGGATCGATCTCTTCATCACGCACCAGACCGTCTTCCCGCTGGCGGCCGGCCGGCTGCTCGTCCCGCCCGCGTCGGTCGAGTATGCGTTGCCCGTGACGTTCTCGTTCTTCAGCCGGGAGGAGCGCTACAGCCAGCGCAGCGACACCGTGCGCGTGGCGGTGCTGCCGGTGCCGCTCGCGGGCCGGCCGGGAGATGTGGGGCATCGCGGCGCGGACGTCGTGGGCCGGGACCTGACGCTCGACGTGCGCATCGATCCGCTCGCCACGCGCGTCGGCGAGCCGGTCGAGGCGGCGGTCACCGTCAGCGGCATCGGGAACGTGGCGCTGTGGCCGGAGCCGGTGCTGCGCTGGCCGTCCGGGTTCCGCGCCTATCCCGCGCAGACCGAAGTGCGCCTCGCCCCACGCAGCGGCCTCATCGCGGGCGCCAAGACGTTCCGGTTTCTCGGTGTCCCCGATTCGGCCGGGAATTTCGTGCTGCCCGACGTCCGCTATTCCTTCTATGAGGTCGCGGCCGGGACGTATCGGGTGGCGGCAGCCGCGCCGCGCGTCCTCACCATCGCGCCGGGCGCCGAGCTGCACGCCGCCCGCACGCTCCCGCCGTTGCTGGGGAACCGCCGCGAGACGGGCGTGGATCTCGTCGCGCGCCGTCTCGGATGGGGAGGCGTGATCCTCTTTCTCCTCCCGCCGCTCGCGTGGCTGTTCGGGCGACGTCGCGCGGCGGCCCCTCGATCCGTGACCGCAGGCGAGACGGGCACTCCCGGCGTCACGCCCCTGGGCGTGCTCGAGCGACAGTTCCTCGCGGTATTGACGAGCCACGTGCCGGATGCGTTCGCCCGCGACGGCGATGGGTTGGCGCGGGCGCTGCGGGCGGCGGGCGTGGACGGTGCCGTCGCCGATCACGTGAAGCGGCTGCGCGACCGGCTGCGCGCCGCGCGCTACGGACCGCGCGGTCTCGGCGACGCCGCCGAACTGGGGGCGGAGATCAGGCAGGTCTTCCACGTGCTCGGCGCCGACGCCGCCGAGGCGCACGGGCCGCGGTGGCGCCGCCGGACGATCGTCGCGCTACTCTGCGGCGTGCTCGCGGCGCCGCTCCAGGCGCAGACCCCCGCCGCGGACGTGTTATACGATGCGGGCGCGCTGCGGGCCGCCGCCGACTCGTTCGCGGCGCGGGCGGCGGCCGAGCCGGGCGATGCGGCGCACTGGTACAACCTCGGCGCGACGCTCTATCGCGCCGGCGCGGACGGCAAGGCGACCGCCGCCTGGACCATCGCCGCCCGGTTGGCGCCGCGCGACGCGACGATCCGGCGCGCCCGCCTGCTGATACCGGCCCCAGATGCCGCGAGCGAGCCGCTCCTGCACGTCGGCCGGGCCACGCCCGCGGAGTGGGCCGCGATCGCCGCCGTCGCCTGGCTCCTGGTGTGGGTGGCGGCGCTGCGGCGGCGCCCGCCGCGCGTCGTGTTGCTGATCCTGGGGGCGATCGCCGTCGGCGCGGCGGTGACCGGCGGCATCGAATGGCGGCGGCGCGCGCGCCCGGTGGCC
>JAUYMC010000260.1 GCA_030699545.1 Gemmatimonadales bacterium
CGGGCTCTCGACGCTGTTCTTCACCGAGATGTGGGAGCGCTTCAGCTTCTACGGCCTGCGTGCCCTCCTCATCCTCTATATGACGGCGTCGGCAGCGCAGGGCGGGCTGGCCTTCACCACGGAGAAAGCGGCCTCGATCTACGGCTGGTACGCCTTCGGCGTCTACGCCGCGGCGATCCCCGGCGGATGGATCGCCGACCGGCTGCTCGGCCAGTTCCGCAGCGTCTTCGTCGGCGGCGTCATCATCGCCCTCGGCCACTTCAGTCTGGCGTTTCCGTCGCTCTCGACCTTTTACCTCGGCCTCACCCTGATCGTCATCGGCACCGGCCTCCTCAAGCCGAACATCAGCACCATGGTCGGCTCGCTCTACGACCAGGGTGACGAGCGGCGCGACGCGGGGTTCTCGATTTTCTACATGGGCATCAACCTCGGCGCGTTTCTCGCCCCCCTCGTCGTCGGCACCCTCGGGCAGAAGGTCGACTGGCACGTCGGCTTCGGCATGGCGGGGATCGGCATGACGCTCGGCCTCATCCAGTACACCCTCGGCAAGCGCAGCCTCGAGCCCGCCCTGCAGCGCCTCGCCGAACCGGAACGCGCCAAGATCCAGACGGCGCCGGGTGTCCCGCAGCCGCCGTGGTGGCGTTTCACGGTCTCCGAATGGCAGCGCGTCGCCGCGATCGCGGTGCTGTTCCTCTTTTCGTGCGTCTTCTGGGCGGCCTTCGAGCAGGCGGGATCGAGCCTCAATCTGTTCGGCGACCGCCTCACCCGACTCAGCGTGTTCGGCTTCACGTTCCCGTCGACGTGGTTTCAGTCGCTGAACTCGATGTTCATGATCTTCGGTTTGGCGCCCCTGCTGGCGTGGGTCTGGATCCGGCTGGGACCGCGACAGCCCTCGAGCCCGACGAAGTTCGCGCTCGGCCTACTGTTCGCCGGCGCCGGGTTCGCGCTCCTCGTGCCGGCGGCCAACCTCGCGGAAACCGGAATTCGCGTGAGCCCGATGTGGCTCGTGGGAGTCTACTTCCTCCACACGATCGGCGAGCTGTGCCTCAGTCCCGTGGGGCTGTCAATCGTGACCAAACTCGCGCCCGCGCGGATCGTGGGATCGATGATGGGCCTCTGGTTCCTCTCGATCGCGGTCGGCAACAAGATGGCGGGGTGGGTGGCCGGCTACTTCGACCGGCTGCCGTTGCCGGGGCTGTTCGGCGCGGTGGCGGCCGTGACGGCGGTCGCGGCGATCATCCTGATTCTGATGACGAAGCCGATTCGGTACTTGATGGGAGGGGTAAGGTAGCTCAGCACCTAACCCACCCAAACCTTTTCTAATGACCCCCGGCTTTCGCCGGGGGTCAGCATTTTCGCCGATCCTCCCTTGGGATCAGGTGGGGGTGTCGAATGAATTGACCGAGAACGTATCGATCCACCTGCCGCAGGTCTTTCCGGTGCCACGTTCCCACGAATGACCCTCTCGCCCATTTCAGGGCACCCCGGATTCTGCTGTTCGCCCGATAGGCAGAGATGGACTTCGCCAGCCGAATGAAGTCACTGAGGACCGAGTTCGGGCGAAAGCTGAGCAACACGTGGACGTGATCGGCGAGAACCGCTGTACGCAGGACCCGGACCATCGCTCGTCGTTCGGCACACTTGATCGCCACCAGCACGTCCCGCGCAACCGAGCGAGTTATGCACCCGGCACGTTTCCACGTGTGCCAGGTGATGTGGACGTAGAGCTGGTAGGCGTGGTGCGCCAAACATTGCTCCGAAACAAAGCTGACCCCGGGCGACAGCCCGGGGTCACACAAATATGCGACAGTCATTCGGTCGGAACGGATCTTATCGTCGCACCATGGATCCATTTCCCGTCAGTCCCAGCTCACATCGGGTGCTCCGCATAATGACAGGCCGCGAGGTGATCCGGCGCGACCGTCCGCAGCGGCGGCGCTTCCGTCACGCACCGCTCGTTCTTCATCGGATGGGGGCAGCGCGGATGGAACGGGCATCCCGACGGCGGATGCGCCGGCGAGGGCATGTCGCCTGACAGCACGATGCGTTGTTTCGCGGCTCGGGGATCGGGCTCCGGCACGGCCGACAGCAGCGCGCGCGAGTACGGATGACGCGGCAGCGCGTAGATGGACGCGGCGGGCGCCCGCTCCACGATGCGCCCGAGATACATCACTGCGACGGCATCGGCGATATGCCGGACCACGGCGAGATCGTGGGCGATGAACAGATACGTGAGACGGCGCCGCGCCTGCAGATCGGCGAGCAGGTTCAGGACCTGCGCCTGCACCGAAACGTCGAGCGCGCTCACCGGCTCGTCGCACACGATGAATTGCGGCTCGACCGACAGCGCGCGCGCGATCCCCACGCGCTGCCGCTGACCACCCGACAGCTCGTGCGGGTAGCGGCTCGCGAATGCCGGATCGAGACCGACTTCCTCGAGCAGTCCGGCGATCCGGCCGGCGAACTGGGCCGAGGTCGCGAGGCCATGGATCTCGAGGGGCTCGCGCAGCGCCTGTCCCACCGTCATCCGCGGATTGAGCGAGCTGTAGGGGTCCTGAAACACCACCTGCATGCGGCGCCGCAACGCGCGCAGCGGCCCGGGCTTCAGGGCGAAGATGTCGGCGCCAGCGAACATCACCCGGCCCGCGGTCGGCTCCTGGAGCCGCAGGATCGTGCGGCCCACCGTGGTCTTGCCCGATCCCGATTCGCCCACGAGCCCCAGCGTGCGTCCCGCGTCGATCGAGAACGATACGCCGTCGACGGCGCGCAGCGGCGCCCGCGGCCGGCCGAGTCCGAACCAGCGCCGTTCGGCGGCGTAGTGCTTGACGAGATCCCGGACTTCGAGCAGCGCGCTCATCGCTTCGCCACGCGACGGTGGGGCTCGGTGACCAGCCAGCAGCGCGCGGCATGCGGGGTGCCGCCGGGTGCTGTCGCGTCGAGCAGCGGTGGTGCTTCGGCGACGCACTTGTTCCACGCGTAGGGGCAGCGCGGGTGGAAGCGGCAACCGGTGGGCCAGGCGGTAGCCGCGGGCACCTGACCGGGGATGGCGTGCAGCCGGGACCGCGGCGCATCGATGCGGGGCACGGCGGCCAGCAGCCCCTCGGTATAGGGGTGCGTGGGCCGGTCGAACAGCTCCGTGGTTGTGGCGGTTTCGACGACCTGACCCGCGTACATCACGGCGACGCGGTTGGCGTGACCCGCCACGACGCCGAGGTCGTGCGTGATCAGCAGCACGGCCATTCCCAGCTCCGCCTGGAGGCGGTCGAGCAGCTCCAGGATCTGCGCCTGAATCGTGACGTCGAGCGCCGTCGTCGGCTCGTCGGCGATCAGGACCTTGGGATGGCAGATGAGGGCCATCGCGATCATCACGCGCTGGCGCATGCCACCCGAGAGCTGGTGCGGATAGTCGTCCACCCGCTCCGCGGGATCGGGGATGCCCACCAGCGTCAGCATTTCGATGGCGCGCGCCCGCGCCACGGCGCGCGACAGGCGCTGATGGATGATCGCCGCTTCCGCGATCTGGTCGCCGACGGTGAAGACGGGATTGAGCGACGTCATCGGTTCCTGAAAGACCATGGCGATCTGGTTGCCGCGCACGGCGCGCAGATCGGCGGGCGCGAGCGCCAGCAGATTGCGGCCGTCGAACTCGATCACGCTGCCGGGCAGGATGTGGCCGGGCGGCTCGGGAACGAGGCGCAGGATGGACAGCGACGTGACCGTCTTGCCGCACCCCGATTCGCCGACGATGCCGAGGGTCTCCCCGGGGAACAGCTCGAAGGAGACGCCGTCCACGGCGCGTGCCGTGCCCCCCCCGCTGCCGCGCTCGGCGACGAAGTACGTCTTGAGATCACGCACCCGCAGCAGCGGCTCGGTCACGTCGATTCCTCACGGGGGTCGAGGGCGTCACGCAGCGCATCGGCCACGGAATTCAGGGCCATGACGACGAGCGCAATGGCCAGGCCGGGGAACAGCGTCGTCCAGGGCGCGTGCAGCAGCGTGTGCTGCCCGTCGGCGATCATGTTGCCCCAGCTCGGCTGCGGCGGGGGTAAGCCGATGCCCAGAAACGACAGGCCCGCCTCGAGCAGCAGCACGTTGCCGACGCCGAGCGCCGCGGACACGATAATCGGCGCCGCCGCGTTCGGCAGGACGTGCGCAAAGATAACCCGCGCCGGCCCCGCGCCCACGGCGCGCGCCGCCGACACGAAGTCGCGCTCGCGCAGCGACAGCACCTCCGCGCGGACCAGGCGGCTGGTGCCGAACCACGACGTCAGGCCGATCACCAGGACCAGCACGCCGATCGGCAGCCGCTCCCACAGCGCGATCGCCATCAGCAGGATGAAGATGCGCGGCAACGCGAGGCCGATGTCCACGCCGCGCATGAGCACCGCATCCACCCAGCGCCGGTAATAGCCGGCCACCGCGCCCACGACGGTGCCGACCGTGAGGGCGACCAGCATGCCGAGCGCCCCGATCGCGAGCGAAATCCGGGCGCCGTAGATCAGTCGGCTCCACACATCGCGGCTGTACAGGTCGGTGCCGAGGAGGTAGGTCCAGGAGGGCGGATGGTTCTTGAGGCGGACGATGTCGATCTGGAGCCAGTAGGGGAACGGCGCGACGAGGGGCGCCGCGACCGCGAGGACGGAGAGAAAGACGAGCAGCGCCGTCGCCCACCCCGCGGTGGGGTGGCGGAAGAACCGGCCGTACCGGCGGCGCAGCGCGGCCATGATCCACCGCGTGATCAACAGGGCGGCGGCGAGCGCCATCCATTCGGGAAGGGTCACGTGACGTCGGCGCTCGCGCTACGCAGCCGCGGGTCCGCCGCGGCCAGCAGGAGGTCCGCCACGAGATTTCCCGCCACGACCATGGCACTGGCGACGAGCGCGACGGCGGTGACGACCGGATAGTCTCGGCGCAGAATCGCTTCGGTCGCGATCCGCCCCATGCCCGGCCAGGCGAAAATGGTCTCGGTCAGCACGGCGCCGGTCAGGAGAAATGGAAAGGCCAGGCCGAAGCGCGTGATGAACGTGAGCAGGGCGTTGCGGAGCTGGTGGCGCAGGACGACGCGCCGCTCCGGGGCGCCTTTGGCGCGCGCCGTCCGGATAAAATCCTGCCGCGCGACCTCGAGCATCGCCGCGCGCTGAAACCGCGCCGTACCGGCCGCGCCGACCACGCCGAGGGTCAACGCCGGCAGCACGAGATGATGCATCAGATCCAGCGTGCAGCGGAACGAATCCACCGCGGGACACAGCACCGGATCGGTCTTGCCGCCGATCGGAAACCAGTGCAGCCATTCGCCGAACACGAGCAGGAGAATCAGCCCGAGCCAGAACGTCGGGAACGAATAGATGAAGAGCGTCGTGTTGCCGAGCACCACATCCGGCAGCCGGTTGACCCGCAGCGCCTGGTAGACGCCGAGGCCGAGGCCCAGGAGAAAATCGAGCAGCAACGCCGCGCCCGTGAGGATGAGCGTGTTGGGGATGGCCTCGGCCAGCGCGTCAGCCACCGGGCGTTGCAGGGCGAACGACTGCCCCAGGTTCCCACGGGTCAGCTGCCTGAGGAACGCGATGTACTGGATGTGGCTCGGTTTGTCGGCGCCGTATTGCTCTTCGAGAACCGCGATGACGGCCGGATCGACGGCCTGGTCGCCGCCCGGGATGAACGGCTTCCCGTGGGCGAGGCGAATCAGAAAAAACGTGATGGTTACGACCGCAAAGACGATGGCGATCGACGCGGCGATACGCCGCACGAGCCACGCCATCACTTAACGGCCCACGCGATCCCGATCGATGAGCCGGTCCGAGGGAATGCGCCACGTGCGCAGCAGCGCCGCCCACGAGTCGGGGCGGATGCGGACATCGTCCACGCGGCTATGGATCGCGGCGACGTTGTCGAGCGCAAAGAGGAACACCCCGGGCGCATCGGCGTTGATGAGCTCCATCGCGGCGCGCCAGGCGGGCTGCGCCTGCTCGCGCGTGCTCGCCGACGTCGCGCGGTCCACCAGCCGGTCGAACGCGAGGTTGCGGTAGCGCGAATAGTTCGAGCGGCCGCCGACGGTCCAGCTTTGCGGCACACCGGAGCTGGGCGTCGGATCGTTGACGCGCGCCAGGATGACCGCGTCGTACCGGCCTCCGCTCACCCGCTCGCCCACGACGCTCGGCTCGACTTCGTCGATCTCCACGCGCACGCCGACGAGCCGGTATTGCTCCTGCAGCAGACGGGCGTACTGGCGCCGGATCTGACTGGTCGAGGGAATGAGCACGCGGAACGCGAGCGGCTGGCCGTCGCGGTCGCGCACGCCGTCGCCATCGCGGTCGCGCCAGCCGCGCGCCGAAAGCGAGCGCGCCGCCTGAACCGTGTCGTAGGGCAGCTGGCGGATCTCGGGGTCCCAAATCCACAGCAGCGTGGACATCGGCCCCGGCGGGACCTTGGCGAAGTCGCCGAACACGCTGCGCAGCAGCCGGGCGCGGTCCACCGCCATCGTGAGCGCGCGCCGCACTTCGCGGTCGCCGAAGATCGGATGCGGCGATCCGCTGTCGCCGTTGGCCGTGAGATTGAATCCGAGGTAGCCGTACGTGTTCCCCGGGTAGGGATGCAGCGCGAGCTGCTGGGCGGCCCGCGCGCGCGCGATGTTCTCCGGCGTGGCGAGCTGCTCGCGCACGTCCGCCTGATCGGCGATGAGCTGACTGATGGCCACCTGCATGTCGGGCGTGAACCGCCAGATGAGCCGGGCGATCCTGGGACGGCCAAGGAAAAATGTCGAGTCGGCGGCCAGCTCGACCGCCTGTGCCGCCCGCCAGCTGACGAAGCGGTAGGGCCCGTTGCCCACGGGCGCGCGGCCAAACGGCGCCGTGCGCCACTGGCTGCGCTCGACGCTGAGCAGCAGATGCTTGGGCAGGATCCGCATGTGATAGACGGCGTCGTAGAACATCTCGGGATACCGCTCGCGGAACCGGAAGACCGCCGTCAGCGAATCGCGCTGGGTCACGCTTGCCAGGCGCCGGACCGCGGAGCGGAACGGCGAGGCCACCGACGAATCGGTATAGGCGACGAAGGTGAACGCGACGTCGGCGGCCGTCACCGGCATGCCGTCGTGCCAGCGCGCGCGGGGATCGAGATGAAAGACGAGCGTCAGCGGGCCGTCCCACTCCCACCGCTCGGCGAGCAGCGGCTGGAAGTCCTCATCGCCGATCGTGTTCGTGGACATGCCGACGTCCGCGAGCTTGAGGAACAGCTGCTCGGCGATGTCGCGCGCGACCACTTCTTCCGTGGAGGTCGGGAGCAGCGTGGGCGGCTCACCCACCGCCGCCATCACCAGCGTGCCGCAATAGTCTCCCGAACATCCCGCGGCGCGGCGTTCACACGCGCCGGCGACGACCACGGCGGCGACGATCGACAGGCGTGCCCAGGTTCGCATGGCGCTTAACATTCCACGGCACCGCGGGCGACGCCAGATGGCCAGGCCGAAACGATGGCCGCCGCGACCTCGGCAAAGCTCACCGGCCGCCCGAGCACGGCCGCGAGCGTCGTCTCGCCGCTGACGGCCGCCGGCCGGCGGCTGACCGCGCTCACCAGCGCCTGCGATCCGTCCAGCAGGAGAGACCCGTGCTGGAGCAACGCCTGCCGGCGCCGTACCTGCGCGGACCCGACCACCTTCCGGCCGGCGACGAGGATCTCACCGCCCAGAGGGGTTGCGAAACAGGACGTCGGACGGTCCGACGGCCGGACGGCCCGACGGTCGGGTGCAACGGTCGTGGAAACGCCAAGTGCGGTGAGGGCGCTCGCCAGCCGCCGGTGGATTTCGCGGTACGCCGCGCGCAGCGACCCGAACTCGGCGATCGGCGCCGCGACCGCGTACGTCAGCTCGTGCTCGTGCCAGACGGCCTTGCCGCCGGTCGGCCGCCGCACGGTGGCGATGGCGCGCCGCGCGATCAGATCGAGATCATACAGCGCCTCGACCGGCTCGTTGCGTCCAAAGGAGAGTGTGGGTGGAGTCCAACGGTAGAGGCGAAGGGACTTGGCGCCGGTGCGGACCGCGGCGTCGAGCAGCTGCTCATCCGTCGCCATGTTGTGCGCGCCCGAGGAACCTCCGGGCTCGACGACGACACGCCACCGACCGTCAGACGGTCGCGTAGGCCTCCACCGGCGGGCAGGTGCAGACGAGATTGCGGTCGCCGAACGCCGCGTCGATGCGCGACATCGGCGGCCACACCTTGTGCTCGCGCGTCGCCGGCGTCGGAAATCCCGCGCGCTCACGGGAGTAGGGCCGGTCCCACGTATCGCTCAGCAGATCGGCGAGCGGGTGGGGCGCATGCTTCAAGAGATTATTCTCGCGGTCCGCCGCCCCCGCTTCGATCTCCTTGATCTCCTCGCGAATCGCGATCAAGGCGTCGACAAAGCGGTCCAGCTCTTCCTTGGGCTCGCTCTCGGTCGGCTCCACCATGAGCGTGCCCGGCACGGGGAACGAGACGGTGGGCGGATGAAAGCCGTAGTCGATCAGCCGCTTCGCGATGTCTTCGACGTCCACGCCGGCGGAGCTTTTGAAGGGGCGCGTATCGACGATGCACTCGTGCGCCACGAGGCCGTTTGTCCCGGAGTACAGCAGATCGTAGTGTCCGCCCTCCTCCAGGCGACGGGCGACGTAATTCGCGCTGAGGATCGCCACTTTCGTCGCGAGCGTCAGCCCGTCCCGCCCCATCATCGCGATGTACGCCCACGAGATCGGGAGAATCGACGGGCTGCCCCACGGCGCCGCCGACACCGTGCCGGCGCTGCGCTCGCCCGCGACGCCGACGTCGATCACCGGATGCGACGGCAGGTGGGGCGCGAGATGCGACGCCACACCGATGGGGCCCATCCCGGGCCCGCCGCCGCCGTGCGGGATGCAGAACGTCTTGTGCAGGTTGAGATGACAGACGTCGGCGCCGATGTCGCCGGGGCGGCACAGCCCCACCTGCGCATTCATGTTGGCGCCGTCCATGTACACCTGTCCGCCCGCCGCATGGACGATCCGGCAGATCTCCTTGATCGACGCTTCGAACACGCCGTGCGTGGACGGATACGTCACCATCAGCGCTCCGAGGGTGCCCGTGTGCTGTTCCGCTTTGGCGCGCAGATCGGCGACGTCAATGTTGCCCTGCGCATCGGTCTTCACCACGACGACGGTCATGCCGGCCATCACTGCGCTCGCGGGATTGGTGCCGTGCGCCGATTGCGGGATGAGACAGGTCGTGCGATGGGTCTCGCCGCGGGCGGCGTGATACGCCCGGATCACCAGCAGGCCCGCGAATTCCCCCTGGGATCCCGCATTGGGTTGCAGTGACACCCGGGTGAATCCCGTGATCTCCGCGAGCCACGCTTCCAGCTCCGTGAAGAGCTTCGCGTACCCGGCCGCCTGATCGCGCGGCGCGAATGGATGCATCCGCGCGAAGGCGGGCCAGGTGATCGGGAGCATTTCGGTCGTGGCGTTGAGCTTCATTGTGCACGAGCCGAGCGGGATCATCGCCGAGGTGAGCGAGAGGTCGCGGTCTTCGAGCCGCTTGAGGTAGCGCAGCATCTCCGTCTCGGAGCGGTGCGTGTTGAAGACGGGATGCGTGCAGAACGGCGTGGAGCGCGTGAGCCCGGACGGCAGGGCGGACGCGGCTGCGCCCGTGGTGACGGGGCGGCCGAGGGCGAAGGCCGCGGCCACGTCCGCCACGTCCCCCGCGGTCACGGTCTCGTCGAGGGCGACGCCGATTCTGGTCGGCGAGAGCATCCGCAAGTCGATGCGCTGGGCGCGCGCCGCCTCGAGGATCTTCGAGAGGTTGCCGGGACGGACGTCGACGGCGAGCGTGTCGAAGAATTCTCCGTGGGCGAGGGCGTAGCCCAGGCGCCGCAACGCCGCCGCGAGCGAGGCGGTGTGCGCGTGGACGCGGCGCGCGATGCGCAGCAGCCCGTCGGGGCCGTGGTACACGGCGTACATCCCCGCGACCACCGCGAGCAGCACCTGGGCAGTACAGACGTTGCTCGTCGCCTTCTCGCGGCGGATATGCTGCTCGCGCGTCTGGAGCGCCATGCGCAGTCCGGGCCGGCCCGCGCGGTCTTTCGAAACGCCGATGATGCGCCCGGGGAGATGCCGCTTGTACTGGTCGCGCGTGGCGAAGAAGGCGGCGTGCGGTCCGCCGTACCCCATCGGAACGCCGAAGCGCTGCGAGTTGCCGACGGCGATGTCGGCGCCCCACTCGCCGGGCGGCGCGAGCAGCGTCAGGGCGAGCAGGTCGGTCGCCACCGTGACGATCGCGCCCCCCCCGGTGGCGTGCGCGGCTTCGCACAGGGCGCGGTAGTCGTGAATTCCGCCGTCGCTCGCGGGATATTGCAGCAGGGCGCCGATGACGCCGTTTTCGAACTCGAACGTGGACGGCTCGGCGACCGTGATCGCGATCCCGCGGGCGGCCGCCCTCGTCCGCACGACGGCGATCGTCTGCGGGTGACAGTTCGCATCCACGAGGTACGTCGTACCGTCCACCACGGCCGCCGTCAGGTGCATCGCCTCGGCGGCGGCGGTCGCTTCGTCCAGCAGCGAGGCGTTGGCGATCTCGAGCCCGGTGAGATCCGCCACCATCGTCTGGAAGTTGAGCAGCGCCTCGAGCCGTCCCTGCGCGATCTCCGCCTGATACGGCGTGTACGCCGTGTACCAGCCGGGATTCTCCAGCACGTTGCGCTGGATGACGGCGGGCGTGAAGCAGTCGTGATAGCCCATGCCGAGGTAGGAGCGGAAGACCTGATTCTGGGCGGCGAGCGCGCGGAGATCGGCGAGCGCCTGCTGTTCGCGCCGGGCCGCGGGCAGGCGCAGCGGCTCGCGCAGCCGGATGTCCGGCGGCACGACGGCGTCGATGAAGGCGTCGAGCGAGTCGTAGCCGAGGGTCTCGAGCATCGCCGCCTGATCCTGGGGCGACGGCCCGATATGTCGTTCGTGGAAAGATTCCTGGTCGAAAGCCATCGGGAGCTTACTCCCCGATATGCTTGGCGTACGCGTCGGCTTTGAGCAGCCCGTCGAGGTCCGCGGGGGTCTTGAGCTTGAGCTTGATCATCCAGCCGTCGCCGTAGGGGTCGCGATTCACGAGGGCGGGGTCCGCTTCGAGAGCCTTGTTCGATTCCACCACGGTGCCCGCAATGGGGCAGTACAGCTCCGAGACCGCCTTCACCGCTTCGATCGTGCCGAACACGTCTTTCTTCCCGAACGTGGCGCCGGCCTTGGGCAGGTCGAGGAAGACGACATCGCCCAGCTCGCCCTGCGCGTAGTCCGTCACACCGATGCGGACGACGGTGGGGTCGGCGTCGGTGCGGACGTATTCATGGTCTTCGGTATAGCGGAGGTCTTTGGGAATGTTGGACATAACGAGCCGGGGCGAAGGCTACACCAGGTCCGCCCGGGGCGCCAGTCCCGCGCCGTCTTCTTCGCTCAGGGCGACGCGTTCGTGTCCCCAGGGCCGCAGGTCGAGGCGGACGGCGATGGGATCGGGGTCGGGCGAAAGATGAAATAGCGGACAGGGACGTCCGGCATCGGTCCATGCCGCGCGCGCCGCCGTGGCGGCCGCCGCGGTCGCGACCATGGCTCGCGGCATCGCCGCCTGCAGAGCCTTGGCAATTGCGGGCGTCTTCCCGGCGGCGCGCGCGACCGTCACGCCGGCGTCGTCGTAGCGTGCGGCGATGGCGTCGAGCAGTGGCGCCGAGTCCTTCGCGTCAGCGGCGCAGAGCAGCAGCGTGCCGGTTTGTTCTCCTGCCGCCTGTTTGCGGAGAGTCAGAAAGAGAGCCCGCGCCTTGGCCTCGAGCTCTTTCAGCGTTCCCGCATTGTCGAGCACGTGATGGCTGCGGGTGCGTTTCCGCTCGGCGGGCATCTGTGCCGCGATCATGCGGTCGGCGTCGTCGTTCGAGAGGCCGCGCAGCGCGCGCAGCCGGGTCCGGCGCACGGCGACTGGCGCGTCGACCAGCACGATCACGTCGAAGACATCGGGGTCGAGCGCCTCGAACAGCAGCGGGATGTCGTTGACGAGGATCGCGTCGCCCCGGTCCCGCGCGACGCGCTGCAGCTCCACCCGGCGCTGCTGCACGGCGGGATGCACGATGGCATTGAGCGAGGAGAGCGC
The DNA here is from genome assembly GCA_030699545.1 of Gemmatimonadales bacterium. Classification (GTDB taxonomy): domain Bacteria; phylum Gemmatimonadota; class Gemmatimonadetes; order Gemmatimonadales; family GWC2-71-9; genus 20CM-2-65-7. The sequence continues at coordinate 12,123 of JAUYMC010000260.1, forward strand.
CACGTCGTCGCCCATGACCTTGGCGCGCAGCGCCGCGCGGTCTAGGCTGCCGTCGGCGGCCAGCACATCGGCCCCGAACTTCCCGGCGATGGCGGCCAGCACTTCGCTGCCGGGCGCCTGGGCTTCGCGGGCGAGGACGTCGGCGTCGATCACGGTCGCGCCCCAGTCGCGGAACCAGTCGACCACGGTGGACTTGCCGGCGGCGATGTTTCCTGTCAGAGCTACGTTGAGCATGCAACCGATTGCGGATTGAACTCTCCATACTCCAATCCGCAATCCGAAATCCGCAATCCACAATTAGAGTAACGCAGTTTGATCCTCATCCGCTTTCGGTACCCGGTGACAGTGTCGACACCTCGCCTCGTACGATTCCCGCCCGCCGACCATGATCGTGGGGCTGCCCCACAGTGCCGGCTTGCCGTTCACGAGGCGCTGGTTGCGCGTGGCGGGGCCGCCGCAGACGACGCAGATCGCCTGGAATTTGTCCACCAGCTCGGCGACGCACATGAGCGTCGGCATCGGCCCGAACGGCAGGCCGCGGAAGTCCACGTCGGTGCCCGCCAGGATCACGCGGACCCCGCGGTCGGCGAGGGTGTTCGCGGTCTCGACGATGCCGTCGTCGAGGAATTGGGCCTCGTCCACGGCGACGACTTCGGTGTCGAGGCGCAGCTGGCGGACGATCTGCTCGGCGGAATCGATGGGGGCCGCCTCGACCGCCACGCCGTCGTGGGAGCTGACGGAGTAGAGGCCGGCGTAGCGCGCATCCAGATGGGACTTGAAGACTTGCACCCGCTTCTTGGCGATGACGGCCCGGCGCACCCGCCGGATCAGCTCTGCGGATTTCCCGGAGAACATGACCCCCGAGATCACTTCGATCCAACCG
>JAUYMC010000267.1 GCA_030699545.1 Gemmatimonadales bacterium
CGGCGGCCGCCACCACCGCCGCCGCGAGCCCGCCCGCCACGCCGAGGCCGAGCTGGACCATGAGCGACCAGCCCAGCCAGGCCGTGACGAGCAGCATCTGGCCCTGCGCGAAGTTGAAGGCCTTCGACGACTTGAAGAGCACCACGATCGGCAGCGCGATGAGGCTGTACAGGCCGCCGACGAGGATGCCCGTGAGCAAGAGCTGGAAGGGGATCCTCACTTCTGCCCCGGCCGCCAGCCGGGCAGCCCGGTCTCCTCGGTGGGCGCGGTGATCCACGGTGTCTCCACCGTGGCCAGGCGCACCCAGCGGCCGCCCTTGACGGCGTGCACGAGCATCGTGCGGAACGGCCGGCGCTCGTTCGGCCCGTAGGAGAACGGCGGCGCCGCCCCCCACATGTCAAGGTTCCGGATCTCCGTCAGCGTGCGGGTGATGTTCTCGCGCGTGACCTTGTCGGGCCCGTACTTCTTCGCGGTCTGCTTGAGGGCCTCCCATGCCACCCGGCCGAAGGTGAAGCCCATGAAGTAGTTGCCGCGCGCGTCCACCTTGCCGTGGTACTTGGTCTGCACTTCCTTGGCCCACTTCACGGCCTTGACGTCCTCGTCCCAGTTGGGATACGAGGACACCGCCCACACGCCCTCCGCGGCCTCGCCCGCGAGACGCAGGAGGTCGTCGTTGTGGCTCTCCGAGCCGCCCACGAGCAGGACCTTCCCCGGCCCCACCCCGAACGGCATACTGAACCGGCGAGCGCCCTTGATGAGCATCGCGAAGTGCCCCTCCACGGAGTTCATGTAGATGAGGTTGGCGCCGAGCTCCTGCGCCTTAAGCAGCTGCTGGGTCAGGTCGATCGTGCCCGAGGGGAAGAGCTGGGCCGGCAGCATCTCGAAGCCGGCGGACTGCGCCCACAGCGTGCCGAGCTCCACCGGCCCGCGGCCGTAGGGCGTGTCCCAGGTGATGAACATTGCCTTCGGCTTGCCGGGGAATCCGCCCGCCTTCCACTGGCCGAGGAAGTGCGTGGCGACGGCGGCGAAGAAGTCCGGGTACGGGGGCCGGTCGAAGAAGATGTAGCTCGGGCCCTTGCGGGCGATCTCGCGCGGGAAGAAGCCTGGGATATAACCGGTGCCCGGGCTGATCACCGGGACGCGGTCGGCGCGCACCAGCTCGCCGAGCACGGAGTTGGCGGTGCTCGACTCGTTGACGAGGAGCACGGCTCCGCCGTCCTTGAACTTCTTGTACGTCGGCACGTAGCGGTCCGCGCTGTACGCGGTGTCCTCCCAGACCAGGTTCACCTTGAGACCCGGGATCGGGTCATTGCCATCCTCCTGCGCCCAGCGCAGGTAGTCGCGCAGGCCGCGGTCGATGGCGACGGCGGAGGTGGCGATGGGCCCCGTGAGGTCGGCGAAGTGCGCGATGGTCACCTCGGTGGGCTTCTGGGCGGACGCCGCGGTCGGCGCGGCGGTGAGCAGGACAGCGAGCAGCAGGCCGGGGATCCGTCGTTTCATCGGTGCCCTCCGTGTCGGCGGTTCAGTGCGAGAACGGCCAGAGACGCCACGACGCCTTGAGCAGTTGCCAGCGGTGATTGAGCCCGCGCGGCTCGAGGATCAGCGACGCCATGATGACGAGCGCGAACAGCATGAGCGACAGGCCGGAGTAGAGCGTCCCGGCGAAGCCGGGCATCGCGGCGGCCGCCATCGGCACCAGCGCAGCGACAACCTCGCGCAGCCCCCGCCACAGCAGGCTGCCGAAGACGGGCCCGAGAACGCTACCCATCCCACCCACGACGAGGAAGCCGAGGTACCATACCGAGTCGATGAATGGGAACTGGTCCGGATGGATCGAGCGGCTGTAGTGCGCCCACATCGCGCCGCCGACCCCCGCGTAGAAGGAGCACAGGAAGAAGGCGAGCAGCTTGTAGGCGAACACGTTGACGCCCATGGTCTCGGCGGCGATGTCGTTGTCCCGCACGGCCACGAGCGCCCGCCCGGCGTGCGTGCGCTCGAGGTTCTTGGCGAACCAGGTGAGGAGAACGACCACGATGGCGGTGAAGACGTAGTACCGGGCGTCGGTGTCGAGGGTCCAGGGCCCCACCGACGCGGGCGGGACGGGCAGGCCGTAGATCGTCCCGGTGAGGTTGCCGCCGTGCAGGGCGGCCCAGATGATGATCGAGTGCGCGGCCAGGGTCGTGACCGCGAGGTAGAAGCCCTTCACGCGCAGGGCCGGTAGCCCGACCAGCAGGCCGATCAGCGAAGCGGCGAGCCCGGCTGCCAGCAGCGCCAGAGGGAACGGCAGCGCCAGCCGGTCGACGAGGTTCGCCGAGGTGTAGGCGCCGACGGCCATGAACGCGGCCTGGCCCAGCGAGATCTGGCCGCAGTAGCCGAGAAGCAGGTTCAGCCCCTGCATGACGACGATGGTGATACCGCTGAGGATGAGCACGGAGAGCAGGTGCGAGCCGAACGCGAGCGGCGGCCCGGCCAGCACGGCCACGAGCAGCGCCGCGAAGCCGACGCGCTGCCAGCGCGTGCGCAGGACCGCCACCTCCTGCGCATAGCGTACGCTGTAGACCCCGCACGGCCGGGCCGTGGCCATCGCGCTCACCGCTCCCGCGCGACGGCCCGCACCGCCGTCACGTCGTCGACCATGTCGTCGATGAAGATGTCGGCCGCCACGACGCCTTGGCGCCCGTCGCGATAGACCACGGCCGCGGAAACGCCGACGCGGTCCGCGCCGCCGTAGACGGCGTCGAGGAGCTCGCGGTAACGCTCCTCCAGCGAGCCTCGCCGGAGCTTCCGCGTGCGTGTCAGCTCGGCCTCGTCGGCGTCGAACTCCTTGTGCAGCACGACCACGCGCCGGATCCGCGCAGCGACCGGCAGCGCCCGGTTCACCCGCTCGACCTCACCGTGGATCAGCGCCCGGACTTCGGGCTTCTGCGAGAGGTCCACGTAGGTCGTGTACGGGATCCGCGCCTGTTCAGCCCACTTGCCGACGGTGTCCCCGTCGATCACCACGAGCGCGGCCACGAAGGGCCGGGGGCGCCCGCCGACCACCATGACGTCCTTCACGTACGGGCTGAAGCGGAGGCGGACCTCGATGTGCTGCGGCGAGAACCGCGTCCCGTCCGGCAGCTCGAGCAGCTCGCTCACCCGGTCCCAGTAGACGAGGTGACCATCGTCCCCGAGGCGCCCGGCGTCCCCGGTCGCGTACCAGCCGTCGCGGAACCGGGCGCGCGTCGCCTCGGGGTCGTTGTAGTAGCCGGCGAAGACCATCGGGCTGCGCACGAGGATCTCGCCGTCCTCGGCGATCCGGATCTCGCATCCGGGAAAGGCGGGCCCCACGGTTTCGTACCGGATGTGTCCGTCGCGGTGCATGGCGACCATCCCCGCCTCCGTGGAGCCGTAGATGTTCTTGAGGCGGACACCGTGGGCATGGAAGAACCGCATGGTATCGGGCGCGATGGCCGCTCCCGCCGTGTACCCGGACCTGAGGCGCGCCAGGCCGACGCGGTCCCTGAGCGGGCGGAGCACCAAGGCGTCGGCGACGGCGTGCGCGAGCCTCAGCCCGGCCGACGGACGGTCACCCCGCTCGGCTGCCTCGACCACGCGGCGGCCGGCGCCGAGCGCGGCCCGGTACACGCGACGCTTCCACGGCGCGGTCTCGGCGATCCGGACCTCGATCTGGGCGGCGAGGTTCTCCCACAGCCGTGCGCCGTAGAAGACTCGCGCCGGACCGATCTCGCGGAGGTCCTGCGGCAGCGTCTCCGGAGACTCCGGGAAGTTCACGGCGAGCGGCGCCACCAAGCCGAGCGCGAGGCCGAGGAACTGCTCGGTGACCCAGGCGGGCGCCACGTAGGAGACGTAGTCCTCGAAGGGCGCCACCCCGTCCGCCTCCATCCACGCGCGGGCAACGGCCAGCAGAGTGCGATGGGACAGCATCGCGGCCTTCGGCCGTCCGGTGGTGCCCGAGGTGTAGCAGAAGACCGCGACGTCGTCGGCCCGTCCCTCGCGGACCTTCTCCTCCCAGGCGCCGGGGCGCGCGCGCGAGCGCAACACCCTCCGCCTCCAGCGCCTCCAGGCTCGCGAGCAGCGGGTCGCTGTACTCCCACAGGCCCTTCGGGTCCCAGAAAACGACCTTGCGGAGCTCCGGCACGCGGTCGCGGACGGCCAGGACCTTGTCCACCTGCTCCTGGTCGCGCGCCACGACGAAGCGCGCGCCGGCGTCCGCGAGGTAGTACGCCACTTCCTCGGCAAGACAGTCCACGAAGACGCCCACGGCCACGCCGCCGAGCGACTGCGCGGCCAGCTCCGCCCAGTACCACTGCGGGTCGTTGTCCCCGATCACCACGAGCTTGTCGTCGCGGCGGAAGCCGAGCGCCGCCAAGCCGAGCGCGACGTGCCGCACGTGGGTCGCGTACTCCGCCCACGTGTACTCGCGCCAGATCCCGTACTCCTTGCGCCGATGGGCCACACGGGCGCCGAAGCGGCCGGCGTTCGCGACAAGGCCGGCCGGGAGCGTCTCGACGTCGCCCATGTCAGTAGGCCAGGGTCCCATGCCCCATCAGCTCGTGCGCGTTGGTTTTCGCCACGTAGCGGAGTAGGGCCTCGACGTCGATCTGCCCGCGGCGCTCCTCGAGGATCGACCAGATCATCCCCCCCGGGAACTCGTCGTACTCGCCCAGCTCCTCGACGACCTCGAAGTGCCGGCGGCCGAGGGC
>JAUYMC010000269.1 GCA_030699545.1 Gemmatimonadales bacterium
GGGTTGCGGCTGGGGTGCGTGGAGAGGCGTGGAACTGCGTGCAATGGCGGGGGGGGTGCGCGAGCCGTTGGTGGCGGCGTCGAACTTGACCTTCTGACCTTTGGCTTCGCCCGAGAGACTCTTCGTGAGAACCGGAAGAGCACTCTGAAGATCTGCGAGCAGCGGCGAGTCATGCCTGGCATTGGTGAGGATGTCGAGGTCGATGTCGGCCGTGACGAGCGCTTCCTCGAACAGCGGCCCGCGCACGAGGACGTTGCCGTTGGGGTCGATCACCGCCGACGCGCCGGGGAAGCCCTTGCCGCCTTCGAAGCCCACCAGGTTGGCCAGCGCGACGAAGACCCCGTGCTCCTCCGCCATGCCGCGGACGATGCGCTCCCAGCGGATCACGGAGGCCGGCAGCCGCGCGCAGTCGGCATCCTCGCCCGTTCCTCTCGCCGGCGACGCACTCGGCACGATCAGGAGCTGCGCCCCTTCGAGCGCGGCGACCGTCGCCGACAGGGAATGCCAGGCGTCCTCACAGATCAGGATCGCCGCCCGGCCTCCCCAGCTGGTCTCGAACGCGCGCACGCCGTCCTGGCCGCGGTCCACGAACCGCTCCTCGTCGAAAATTCCGTACGTCGGCAGGAACACCTTGCGGTGCACGTGCCGGACGTCGGGTTTCTTCTTGCCCAGCGTGACGTACAGCGCCGAGTTGTGGATGTGATTCTGAAACCGCTCGTAGAAGCCCACGACGACGTCGATCGGGGGGCCCTTATAGGCGGCACCGAGATCGCGGGCCAGCGTCCCCGCCGTGACGGCCACTTCCTTCACACCGCCTTCGACGAAGTAGCCCGAGGTCGCCGTCTCGGGAAAGACGACGAGGTCAGGCTGGGGATCGAGCTGCGCCGCCTGGGTGATGACGGCGCCAATGCGCGCGATGTTCTGCGCGTACTCCCCCTTATCGGGGCGGAATTGACTGATTGCGAGGCGCAGCGGGGTCACAGAGGAAAGATAGAGCAAATGCGAGGGCCAGGACCAATACGGCCAGCCCCGCCAGCTTCGGCTGGGCGGCGGTCGTCCCCCCAAGCAGGACCGCGTAGATCACGATGAACAGCGCGGGGGTGAACGGATAGAGCGGCGTCCGGAACGGAGCCTCGGGCCGGCGCGCGCGCAGCCGGAACAGCGACGCCACCGCGACACCGTCGATGACCAGAATCAGCACGATGGCGAGCGACAACAGCTGCGCGAACGTGCCCGTCGCCGCCAGCACCATCGACACGCCGCCCACGAGCACCATCGCGGCCCACGGCGTCCCGCCGGCGTTCACCTGCGCGAGCGCGCGCGGCCCCAGACCCTCGCGCGCCAGACCGAAGATGACGCGCGGCGTCACGAAAATGTTGCCGTTGAGCGAGGCGAGCACCACGAGCAGCGCGAGGATCGCGATCATCGACCCCGCCCCCGGCCCCACGATCACCGCGGCGACGTCGCCCGCCACCAGCTCCGACGCCGCGATCTGTTCGAACGGCAGGACGTGCAGGAACGCGGCGTTGAGCAGCAGATAGAGCGCGGTCACGAGCGCGATGCCGATGAGAAACACGCGCGGCAGCGAGCGCTCCGGCTCGATCACTTCCTCGGCGATCTTGGCGGCGTCCACGTAGCCGTAGTACGACCAGATCACCGACTGGAAGGCGACGGCCAGCGCGGCGAACAACGCCGTCCCCGTCGGGGCCGTGGGCAGCGCGCCGCTCCACCCCGCGCCGTCGCCGGCGGCGAATCCCATCACCACGACGCCGCCCAGCGCCAAGACCTTCGCGGCCGTAACCACGTTCTGCACCCACCGTCCCGACGCGACGCCGACGAGGTTGATCCCGATGAACAGCGCGACAGCGCCGACCCCGATCCAGCGGGTCAGGCCAACCGGCCATCCGGCGATCCGGCCGACGAATTCTCCCGTCACGACGCCGAACGCCGCGATCGCCGCCGTGTAAATCGCGAGGCCTTCGACCCAGCCGACCACGAATCCCGCCTTGGGTCCGAACGCCTCGCGCGCGTACACGTACTTGCCGCCCGCGCGGGGATGACGCGTGGCCAGCTCGGCGAACACGAGGGCGCCGAGAAAGGCGAGCGCGCCGCCGAGCAGCCATGCCACGAACGTGAGCCAGGGCCGGCCCAGCTGCTGCGCCACCAGGCCCGGCGTGCGGAAGATCCCGGACCCGACCATGATGCCCACGACCATGGCGAGCCCATCGAGGACGCCGAGCGAGCGTTTGAGGTCCGTCATGTGGGGAGGTATGATACCTCGCACCGTGCGAATCTTCTATCTCGCGGTCGCCGGCATGGCCGGCACGCTCGCCCGCTATGGCCTCGAGGGGCTGGTGCGCGGCCGCGCCGGCACGCTCACCGTCAACCTCACCGGCTCATTTCTGCTGGGGTTCATCCTCCGGTATGCCATGGGCTCCGCGGTCATCGCCCCCGATGCCCGGGCTGCCCTGACGATCGGCTTCTGCGGCGCGTTCACCACGATGAGCACCTTCAGCTACGAGACGATGGCGCTGCTCGCGGACGGCGACTACTGGCGGGCGGGGTTGTACATGGCGGGGACGATCGTGGGATG
>JAUYMC010000271.1 GCA_030699545.1 Gemmatimonadales bacterium
GCGGCGGCGTCCGGCTTCGCCGCGCGCCTGGGCAGCCATCTCGACGCGCAGCTGCGGGTGGACCGCTGGCTGGCGCGGCTGGACGCCAGGCCCTGCGCCTCGCTCGGGGAGGCGGCGGAGACGCTCGGGCGCCGCGGCACGCCCGCGACGCTCGTCGTCAATTCGTGGGGGTGGGACACGCACGTCGCCCAGGGATCGGCCGACGGCCTGCTCGCCGCGCGGCTGCGGCGGTTGGGCGCGGATATCGACGCGTTCACGCGCGCGGCCGGGCCACGCATGCGGGACATCGTGCTCGTCACGGTCTCAGAGTTCGGCCGGGGCATCAGGGAGAATGCGTTCGGCGGCACGAGTCATGGTCACGCGACGGCTCTGCTCGCCCTGGGCGGACCGGTCGCGGGGGGAGTGCTGTGGGGCCGGTGGCCGGGACTCGATGGCGCCGACGTGGCCGTCACCGCCGACCTCGGGACTCTGTTCGAGCGCGCCGTCCACCCGCATACTCTTGCCTAGCATGCGCAACGCGTTGCAGGGGCTGGTCCGCGAGGCGGTCACCGTCAAGCGGACGGCGGACTTCTGGCAGACGGCGGCCCGGATCCTGAGCGACTGGGCGGGCGGCGTCCGCCTTCAGATCCGCTATCAGGGAGTGAATGAAGGCGGGACGGTCGTGGCGGGGTCCGATGACCGGACCGGGCGGAGCCTCACGGCCCGCTGGCACGACCCCGAGGGCCGCGAAGTCGAAGCGACGCTGGCGGGCGCCGCGCCGTCGCTTCCCGCGGGAGAGGTCGAAGCGGCGCTCGAGTTCGCTTCCCATCTGGCCGTCATGGTCGGCCGGCGCGCCGCGCTCGACCGCGAGCGGCGCCTCGCCAGCTTCGTGGTGGAGCTCGCGCGCTGGCTGCTGGCGGCGCCGGAGACCGAGCTGCTGCTGCGCTACACGCTCCAGAGCCTGATGCAGCTGGTCGAAGCGCAGGGCGCGTTCGTCGCGCTGAAGCGGCCCGACGGCAACAGCCTGCTGATCTCGCCGGCCTTGGGAGAGGCGCAACCGGTCGAAGGACTGGAGCTGGGGCTGGACACCAGCGTCACCGGTCGCGTGGTGCGGAGCGGTGAAGCGGTGGTGACCGCCGACCTCCGGTCCGAAGGCGACGTCAATCCGACGGCGCGCACGCTCTCCGACCGCGTACGCTCCGGCCTGATCGCCCCGCTGCGCACGTCGCATGGGGCGGTCGGCGCCGTCGGGCTGCTGCGCTATCAGGCCGACGGCGCCGCGGCCCCCGCGCCGTTCAGCCTGTACGACCTGCACTACGTCACCGCGGTCGCCGCCCATATCGCCGGCGGGATCGAGCTGTCCGAAGCAGTCGCCGCGACGCGGGCCGCCGCCGATCGCGCGCGCGCCATGGTGGACGCGAGCCCGCTGCCCATGGCGCTGGTCGATACCGAGGGCACCGTCCGCCAGGTGAACGCCGCCGCCGTGAGCGTGTTCGGTCTGGAGAACAAGGACGCCGCCGTCGGGCGGCATCTCGAGAAGCTGGGATTGTCGCCGAGCGCCCTCACGGTGCGGCTGATGCTGGCCGGCCGGCGCGAGGGGGAGCCGTGGCACGGACGGGTGCTGGTGACCCACAACGCCGGCAGCGGGCAGGCGGCGCGCGGCGGCGAGCGGCGCATCTGCGACTGCACCGTCACCGGCCTGCGCGGCCTCGGCTCGGAGGACCTGCTGGTCGCGCTGTACGACCGCACCGACGAGCTGCGCGCGCAGCGCGAGCTGATCGCGCGCGAAAAGCTCGCCACCGTCGGTGAGATTGCGAGCGGCGTGGCCCACGAGGTCAACAACCCGTTGGCGGCGATCCGCATGGAGGCGGAGCTGCTGGGGCGCTCCACGCGGGATGCGGAAGCGAGCGCGGCGGCCTCCACCATCGTGCGCGAAGTCGACCGCGCCGCGCGCATCGTGCGCAGCTTGCTGCGCCTCGCGCGCCGCGCCGACACGACCCCGACCCGGATTCAGGTGAACGAGCTGGTGCGCGACGTCGCGGAGATCCGCCACCGCGTGCTGCGGACCGACAACATCGAAGTCCGCACTGAGATGGATCAGGCGGCCGAAGCCGTCCTCGGCCTCGGCCAGGAACTGCAGCAGGTGGTCATCAATCTCGTCACCAACGCGGAGCACGCGGTGCGGGCCGGTCAGACCGACGGAGCCAAAATCATCCGGCTGACGACCGAGGCCCGAGGCGACTGGCTGCGGCTCACCGTCGAGGACTCGGGTCCCGGCGTCCCCCCGGAGATCCGCGGCCGGGTGTTCGACCCCTTCTTTACGACCAAAGGCCCCGACGAAGGGTCGGGGCTGGGCCTGTCGATCTGTCAGCGCGTCGTGGCGGAGGTCGGCGGCAAGATCTGGATCGAGTCGTCGGAAACGCTCGGTGGAGCGAAGTTCGTCGTCGAGCTGCCCGCCGCGCCGATCAGCGCGGCCGGCGACCTGATCGGCTGAGTCAGGCTTCCAGAATGCGCCGCCGGTACAGCGCGAGCGTCGCCAGGCCGTAGCCGCCGATCACCAGCAGCAGCAGTCCCATCCGCCAGTCCGTCCCCATCTGCCACAGGCCGGCGACGACGTACACGGCACTCGCGGCGAGTCCCATGGCGATGACTTCTTTGCGCGCCATCAGGACGCCGAACACGTACCCCCAGCTGAAGGCGGCAATGCCGAGGAACACGACGGCGTTGGGGAAGATCTTGGTGGGGTCGATGAGATTCAGCCCGCCCGCGAAGGCGCAGAACAGGCCGATCACCGTATACATCGCGAGATGCAGCGCCAGCGGCAGGGGCACGGTGCCCATGTGGTTCGAGGCCATGCGTTAAAATAGCACCCATGCAGGTCACTCGCACATATCTCCAGCTCACCGATCCCGCCCAGTTCCAGGCGGCCTTCGGCCGCTTCGACGACATTGGCGTCCGGCGCGTCGCCGACCCCACGCCCGCCCTGTACCGCGCGTGCTACCAGACGGTGGGCGAGGCGTTTCATTGGCGCGACCGCTGGGACTGGACGGATGAGCAGATCCGCGCGCATCTGGCCGATCCCGCCATTCACCTCTTCGTCGCCGATCGCGACGGCCACCTCGCCGGGTGGTACGAGCTGCGCCGGGTGGCCGAGGAGAATTCCGTCGAGATTGCCTACTTCGGCATCGTCCCGGCCGAATTCGGCCGCGGGTTCGGCAAGCATCTGCTCTCGCAGGCGGTCCGCGATGCCTGGGCCCTGGGACCGGCCCGCGTGTGGCTGCATACCTGCACGCTGGATCACCCCAACGCGCTGTCCAACTACCGCGCACGAGGCTTCGCGCCTTATCGCACCGAAGCCTACCAGGTAGATTCCGCCACGTGAGCACTTCCAAGAACACCTTCGGCGCGCGCTCCACGCTCCGCGTGGCCGGCGGCGCCACGGCGTACGAAATCTTCCGGCTCGACGCGCTCGAGAAGCGCGGCCTTGCCGTCGCGCGGCTGCCCTACTCCCTCAAGATCCTGCTCGAGAATCTTCTGCGCCGCGAAGACGGCCGCTCCGTCCGCGGCGGCGACATCGAAAAGCTCGCGCGCTGGAACCCCGCCAAGGCGCCCGACGAAGAGATCGCCTTCATGCCGGCCCGCGTCCTGCTGCAGGATTTTACCGGCGTCCCCGCGGTGGTGGATCTCGCCGCCATGCGCGACGCGATGGCGCTGCTCGGCGGCGATCCGCGGCGCGTCAATCCGCTGCTGCCCGCCGAGCTCGTCATCGACCATTCCGTCATCGTGGACGAGTTCGGCACCCCCCGGGCGTTCCAGGCGAACGCCGATCTCGAGTTCCAGCGCAACCGCGAGCGCTACGCGCTGCTGCGCTGGGCGCAGAAGACGTTCCAGGGATTCCGCGTCGTCCCGCCGGATACGGGGATCGTGCACCAGGTAAACCTGGAATACCTCGCCCGGGTCGTGTTTACTCCCGACGGTCCGACGGCCGGACGGCCGGACGGGCCGCCGCAGGCCTACCCGGACACGCTGGTGGGCACCGATTCGCACACCACGATGATCAATGGGCTGGGCGTGCTGGGCTGGGGCGTCGGCGGCATCGAAGCCGAGGCGGCGATGCTTGGCCAGCCTGTCTCGATGCTCATTCCGCAGGTCGTGGGATTCCGGCTGACCGGCCGGCTGGCCGAAGGCGCGACCGCGACCGACCTGGTGCTCACCGTGACGCAGATGCTCCGGGCGAAGGGCGTCGTCGGGAAGTTCGTGGAGTTTTACGGACCCGGCATCGCGAACCTGCCGCTGGCCGATCGCGCGACGATCGGCAACATGGCCCCGGAATACGGGGCGACCATCGGCATCTTCCCGGTGGATCAGGAGACGCTGCGGTATCTCGAGTTCACGGGCCGTGCGCCCGAGCACGTCCGGCTGGTCGAGGCCTATATGAAGGAACAGGGCCTCTTCCATGCGGCCGGCGCTGCCGAGCCGGAGTATTCGGACCGGCTGGAGCTGAACCTCGAGACGGTGGAGCCGAGTCTCGCGGGGCCGCGGCGGCCGCAGGACCGGGTGGCGCTGCGGGAGGTGCCGCGGAGCTTCAAGGAGAAGCTGCCGTCACTGATGAAAGCCGCGACCGCGCTCGCGGCCGGGGCAACCGTCGGCCGCTGGGAAGGCGAAGGCGGGCAGGCGGGGCTCGAGCCGCCGGCTCCGGAGCGTGTCAGCCACGCGACGCTCCGGATCGACGACGTCGATCACGTGCTGCGCCACGGCTCCGTGGTGATCGCGGCGATCACCAGCTGCACGAACACGTCCAATCCGTCGGTCATGGTCGCCGCGGGCCTCATGGCCAGGAAGGCGGTCGCGCGCGGTCTCCAGACCCAGCCCTGGGTCAAGACGAGTCTTGCGCCGGGTTCGAAGGTCGTCACGGATTATCTGCGGCAGGCGGGACTGATGGAACCGCTCGAGGCGCTGCGCTTTCATTTGGTCGGGTACGGATGCACGACCTGCATCGGCAACTCCGGCCCCCTGCCCGAGCCCGTCTCCGCCTGCGTCGCCGACTACGACCTGGTCGTCTGCTCGGTGTTGTCGGGCAACCGCAATTTCGAGGGCCGCATCCAGCAGGAGGTGCGGGCGAACTACCTCGCCTCCCCGCCGCTCGTCGTCGCGTACGCGCTGGCCGGCCGCATCGACATCGACTTCCACAACGAGCCCCTCGGCACCGGCACGGACGGCCGGCCCGTGTTCCTGCGCGACATCTGGCCCTCCTCGCGGGAAGTCGCCGAGGTGATCGGGCAGTCCATCCACTCGTCGATGTTTCGCAAGAGCTATGCGGAGGTGTTCGAGGGTGACGAGCGGTGGCGCGGCCTGCCCGTGCCCGAGGGCGACCGCTTCGCCTGGGAGCCGGGATCGACGTATATCCGCCGCGCGCCGTACTTCGACGGCATGCCCGTCGAGCCCAAACCGGTCACCGACATCCGCGACGCCCGCGTGCTCTGCCTCCTCGGCGACAGTATCACCACGGACCACATCTCGCCGGCCGGCTCGATTCGCAAGACGAGCCCCGCCGGCCAGTATCTCATCGGCCACGGGGTGGAGCCGGCCGACTTCAATTCCTACGGGGCGCGCCGCGGCAACCACGAGCTGATGGTGCGCGGCACGTTCGCGAACGTCCGCTTGAAAAACATGCTCGCCCCCGGGACGGAAGGGCCGTTCACCGCCCATCTGCCCGACGGCGAAGTCATGACGATTTACGACGCCTCCGCCAAGTACGAAGCGGCGGGGATGCCGCTGATCGTGCTCGCCGGCAAGGAGTATGGCGCGGGCTCGTCACGCGACTGGGCCGCCAAAGGCCCCAGACTGCTGGGTGTGCGGGCGGTGATCGCGCAGAGCTACGAGCGCATTCACCGCTCCAACCTCGTCGGAATGGGGATTCTGCCGCTGCAGTTCGCCCTCGATCAGGGCGTCGCGACGCTCGGCCTGACCGGAAAGGAACGGTTCGACATCGTGGGGCTGCGCGACATCCTCGCCGATGGGTTCCCGCGCGGCAAGGAGCTGACCGTGACCGCGCGCAGCGAGGACGGCAAGATCACGGAGTTCCGGACCACTCTGCGGATCGACACGCCGCAGGAGCTACAGTACTACCGGCACGGCGGCATTCTCGAGTACGTGCTCCGGCAATTGCGAGCGGCAAAGGCTTCTTCATGAAGGATTGAAAGTGGCTTCACGGGGCGATGCCGAACTTGGGTGTCACCTTTCAACCGGAAGCGCTCCGATGAATGCGTCGAACGTGGGCCGGACGGATGCGGCAATTCGCATGATGCTCGGTGTCGCGCTGCTGGGGATCGCGGCGGCGTTCAACCAGCGGCCCCTGTTGGCGCTGGGCAGCGGCTTCCTCGCCATCATTCTGCTGGCGACCGGGCTGTTTCGCGTTTGTCCGCTGTACACGCTCTTCAAGCACACCTCCTCACCCCGCAGCAGCATCCTGTCATAGCGATGGACGGGAGAAAATCAGCAGCCCCTGAGCGCGCAACCGCCCAGGGGCTGGAGGCCATTGGACTGGTGGGTCCCCCACCATCCGCTGGCCCACATGGCCACTCCCAAGTGGCCGCGTCTATTCTAGGGCCGCGCGCGTGAAGCGAGCATGAAACCGCCGTGAAAGTCCGCGACTAGTGCGGCGTTTCCTGCTTGTGCTGCCCGCCGCGCATCTCCATCGCATCGGCCCAGCCCTCCACCCGGCCGCGTTGCCCTTCGGTCAGGATCCCCTTGGCCTGGGCGGCGGCGCGCAGCATCGCCAGATGGCCTTTGCCCATGGCGTCGTGTGCCGCTTGAAAGTGCCGGCGCACGGCCGCGGTATCGGGCGTGCCCGCCGCCAGGGCCCGGACCATCGCGTCGCGATGTGTCTTGGCCTCCGCCTGCGCCGCTTGATGGGCCGCATGGGCGGCGTCGTGCAGTGCGGTCAGCCGGGTGACCTGTTGGGGGGTGAGAGCGAGGGCGTCCTTGCGCGCCAGCAGATGCTCCGGCGTGAACGCCATAACCCGCATCATGGGCGCCATCATCTCGTGCATCGCCGCCATGTGATCGGGTTTTTGGCCGGCCGCGGGGTTGGGGTGTTGATGCGCAGGTTCCTGAGCGGCGAGGGGCGCCGCAAGGAACGTGAGGGCGATCAGAGCGTACGGTTTCATGGAATCTCCTTGTTTGTGCGTATCAACCCGGCCAGCGCTTCGTCGACCGCGACCTCCGCATGGCCGATCCGGAACACGAACGCCGGGAATCGCTGGATCACTTCGATTTCTACCCCCGGCAGCAGGCCAAGTGCGCTCAACCTGGCGGCGGCCGCCGACGCCGGCTGCTGGAGACACGTCACGCGGGCCCGCTCCCCCTCGGCGAGCGCGGTCACCGGCATCGACTCGCAGTCCACTGCGTTGCAGCGGTCCGGGATGGGCACCGGGAGCCCCGCCGGGCAGTCGCCCGCCCACTTCATGAGGTCCACCGCGCGGTCAGCTGGCGCAGCCAATCGGGCGCGAGCGGGTTTTCGTACCCGCAGTGGGGGCAGCGGGCGTGACGGCACAGCCCCGCGAGCGGGCACGCCTGGCAGACCGGCTGCGCCTGGTTCTCGTGATACTCCTCGGCGCAGAAGCCGCACACGAGCGGGGGGGGGCGATTCATCGCAGCGCCCGCAAGACGACGTTCACGAGATACCCCGCCCCAAAAGCGAACGGAGTGATGAACGCCAACATGCCCAACGCCGTTCGCGCCCCCCGCTCCTTGACCATCATCAGGAATTGGGCGACGCACGGCACGAACAACGTCAGCGTCACGCCGGCGACGGCGAGCTGCACGGGATCGAGCAGTCCCTGCCGGTTCAAGTCGAAGAGCCCGGCGGCGCCATAGTCGCGGCGGAAGAATCCGAACACGAACGTCGCCGCCGTCTCGGCGGGCAGCTCGAGCGCCGCGACGACAGGCTGCAGGGCGGCGATGACGGCCCCGAGGGCGCCCGAGAGATCTCCCAGCCACAGGAGCACGCTCGCCAGCAGAAACAGGGGGAGGACTTCCAGGAAATACCACTGCATCCGCGAATACGTCTTGACGAGCACGTTGCCCGGCCGGGGAACCCGCAGCGGCGGCAGCTCCATGTGGAACATCGGCGCCGGGCCGCGCAGGACGCGCTTCCCCAGGGCGCCGACGAGCACGAAGGTCCCGAGCACGGCGCCGACCCAGACCGCCAGCACCAGCGGCTGCCCCGCCATCAGCGCGAGAATGACGCCGAGCTGTGCCGAGCACGGGATCGCGAGGGCAAGCAGCAAGGTGGCCAGGACGCGCTCGCGTCTGGTCTCGAGCGTCCGGGTCACCATCGTGGCCATGGTGTCGCAGGCGAATCCCAGCACGATCGGAATCACGGCTCGGCCCGACAGACCCAACCGCTTGAACACACGGTCCACCAGCAGCGCGAGCCGGGGAAAGTAGCCGGAATCCTCGAGGACCGAGAAGAAGAGAAAGAACGCGCCGACGATCGGCAGAATGATGGCGATCGCGTAGCGCAGACCGAGCGTGAAGAGCCCGTACTCCCCGACGAACAACGCGCGCAGCGCGTCGTTTGGAAGAGCGGCGAAGCGCTGTTCGAGAAACGGCGTGACCCAGCGCCCGAACACCGTGCCCTCGAGCCAGTTCACCACGGTGCCCCCGCCGAATCGGCCCACGAACAGATAGAGCCCGACGAACAGCACGAGCAGCAGGGCGGGGATTCCCATCGCGGGCCGGATGAGCGCGCGTCCCAACCGGTCGGCCATCGTCAGCGGCAGAGGTCTGCGCTCCGCTGGACGGGCTGCGGGAGCCGACACCACACCGGCCAACAGTGCTTCGGCCGACCGCTGCCGCTCGACCGCGACCCGGTAGGGCGCGGGCGCACCGAGCCCCGCCGCGAAATCCCGCGCGGCGGCGAGCACCGCGCGGCCGCCGTCCGGCTCTCCCCGCGCGAGCACGGCGGCGGCGGCGGCGTCTCCCTGCAACGCCAGCGTCGCGAACACGGCCGGATCGACGGGATACAACCTCGCCAACGGGGGGCCCGTGATGGCCTGGGGCGTCGAGGGC
>JAUYMC010000280.1 GCA_030699545.1 Gemmatimonadales bacterium
CCGTGGCGCTTCTCCTTTGACCGCGAGACCGGCGACCTCTTCATTGCGGACGTGGGGCAGGGGGCGTGGGAAGAGGTGGACGGCCTGGAGGCGACGGGCGGCGGGGATGCCGGCAAGGGGCTGAACTTCGGGTGGCGGATCATGGAAGGGCTGCACTGCTTCAATCCCATGACCGGGTGTAACCAGACGGGCCTGACGCTGCCGTTACTCGAGTATTCGATCTCCGGAACGGAATGCGCCGTCACCGGCGGCTATGTCTATCGCGGCACGCGAGTGACGCAACTCGTCGGCCACTACGTCTACTCCGACTTCTGCGCGGGGTGGGTGCGGACGTTCCAGTTCGTCGGGGGCGCGGCGACGGACCAGCAGGATCGCTCGGTGCATCTCTCGCCCGGGGGGCAGGTCACGTCGTTCGGGGAGGATGGCCGGGGGGAGCTGTACGTCATGACGTTGGGGGGGGGGACGTTGTATCGGATTGTGGAGGCGAACTGAAGGGCGTGAGCGGTGCGCGGTGCGCGGGACTGCTAATACGTCCTGCGTTTTTTTGCTCTATGCACGCATCGAATGACCCTCCGATATTCAGCTCCATGAATCCCATCGTTGACGTCACGGGGCTTGAGAGTCGCCTGATTCGCCTCGAGGATCAGCTTCGCGAGGTCGAGCACAGCATTCTCCAGGATCTTCAGAAGCGGGATCTCGCGTGGATGGAGCGGGCCAGCAGCGGAATGTTGGTGATCGCGCGGATGCTCGTTGAGATCGCGCCCCCGCGCAAGGGTCAGGCGAGCTAGCCGCCAAGACAAGGCTGCGTGCCATGGAGACACCCGAGCTCCCCCTCATTCCGGGCTTTGAGCCGCGCCGCATCACCGTGGATGAGTTTCACGCCTCTGCGCCGGAGAAAATCGAGCTGCTTGGAGGGTACGTCCTCGAGCGTCCACGATGTTCAGGGCGTCCACGAGCTCGTTCGCGACGTCCTCTCCGAGCGCATCGTAGAATCTGCGCGACAGTTTGAGTGTCAGAGGCATGCGCCAAGGCGGCGAGCGGTTCAGAAGGCTGATCAGCGCCGCAAGAGGAGGCCGATAACGCCCGCGCTGCTGCCGATGACCGCGAGCGCGGTCGGAGCCCAGAACGCGAACATGCGCCACGTGAGCCGTGACTCGAGTTGGGCAAGGCGATCCGCGAGGTCACGATGGAATTCTGCCAGCCGCTGCGCGAGCTTCGCGTCAATGGCCGTGAAGCGACCCTCCCACCGTCCATTCATCTCCGCGAGCTTCCCCTCGAACCGGCTGAAGTTGGACTCATTGAGCTCGCGCAAGTCCTCTCGGGACGTTGTACGCACGTTATTGAGCAGTTCCACGAGCTCGTTCGCGACATCCTCCCCGAGCGTCTGATAAAACTTGTTGGACAGTTTGACGGTGACAGGCATGCGCGAATATCGCGTACAGGCGCGGAGCAGCGGTGAGCGAAAGGCCGCGGGACGGTGCGAACCGGCGCATGGTTCACGGTACGCTCGGCTCGGCGGCCGAGTCAATCCCTCATGTCATGCGCCCTTCCGGTTGAACCGTGCTCTGAAGAGCCGGGCAATACCTCCGGAGCCCGAGCCCCGCGGCCGCGCCCAGCGCCGCGGCGATCAGCTCGGCCGGCGGCGTCGGCTGCACGACGATGAAGTGCGGGCCGGCGAGCGTGGCGAATGCGGCGAGCGCCAGCGCGGCGCCGCTCGCCGGGTGGCGCCGGGTCCAGAACGTGACGGCCAGCCACCCCGCCGCGATCCAGGCGCCGTTGATCAGAATCCGTGACCAGCCCGGTATCCGCCCCGAATCGAAGATGATTTCCCAGCCGTCGCCGATCGTGTGATTCGGCGCCAGCTCGAGGCCGAGGCCCAGCCAGGCGCCCAGCGCGAGGAGCGCGGCCGTGAGGGATTGCCAGGCGGCCTGCGGGGGCGGGACGCAGATCCAGCGCGGCGCCGCGCGCGCGAGCTGCACGCCGGCGGCGGTGCTGACGCCGTTGCAGAGGACGTCGAGCAGCGTGGGGTCGCGGCCCGGGATCCACTGCTGCGCCAGCTCGACGCCGAGTGACAGCGCGGTGCCCAGGGCGACCGCGACGAGCGGGCGGACGCCGAGCAGGTGGAGCGCGACGCCGAGCGGGATGAACAGCAGCAGGTTCTGGACGATCTCGGCGTACGACGCCGGTCCGATGACGAACGTGAACGACCGGGCGGGGAGGTCACCGCCCGGGTGGTAGAGGGTGGCGACGAGAATCGCGGCGCTAGCGAGGGCCGCCAGCGCGGCCCCGAGGATACGCTGCTGGGTGCGCGCGGCGGGCATGCCAATGGTCACGGATGGGCGAAATGTTGGGGCAGGGGGATTAGGCTCGAAAGAACAGCGCGCCGAACCAATCCACGAGCTCGTTGGCGATCTGGTCCCCAAACGCGCATGTCCCACGGCAATCCGCAATGGGTCAGTGACATGCCCCGCTTCCCGAATCCATCACGGCTGCGTCGGTCGCGATAAACTCCCAGTCATAGCTCGTCGCGTGCAGCGTGAGCTTCAGGACTCCGTGTGTGGTGTTCTGGCGGAACTCGCTGTTCGGCGCGGGCGTGGGAAACGCGTAGAGGGCGGGGCCGCCGGTGCCGGCGACGAACTGCCGGATGCCGGTGGCGGAGTCGAGCGCGCCGGTGGGCGACTGCGGCGCGAACCGCTCATACGTATGGTCGTGACCGGCGATGATCACGTCGGCGCCGGCGTCGTACAGCGCCTGCCACAGCGGCTGCGCGGCGACGGTGTTGCCGTGCTCGCCGGAGGAGAAGCGCGGGTGGTGCCAATACGCCACGGAGCACGGAGTACGGAGCACGCTGAGCTGATCCCGCAGCCATTGTTCCTGGGGGGAGCCGGCGGCCATCGAGATGTTGCTGTTGAGCGAGAACACACTCCAGCTGCCGAGCTGATAGCGGTAGTAGCCGACGCCCGAGTCGCCGGCGAGGACGCCGAAGTAGTTGAAGTATCCTGTCGCGCCCAGGGTGTGGTAGTCGTGGTTGCCGGGGGAGGGGCGGGTGCGGTTCTTGTGCCGGCCCCACGTCGGGTCGTAGCAGAGCGAGAAGTCTTCGAAGCTGCCGTCCTGGTAGGCGTTGTCGCCGGCGGTGAAGACGATGCCGGGGATCGAGTCGAGCAGGCGGGCGGTGGCGTCGTCGTTCTGGTTCGAGCCGCAGACGGCGATGTCGCCGGCGCCGATGAGGACGGGGGGGGTGACGACGATGCCGGCGATGGCGGTGCGGCCGTCGGGGTCGAGGATGGCGGAGATCACCGCGAATCCGAGGGTGTGGGCGCGCACCAGGCCGGTCGCATCCACGGTCGCGACGGCGGGATTGCCGCTCCTCCATTCGACGACGGGCGCGGGGGCGGTGAGGCGCGCCGAATCGCCGGGGAGCAGCGCGCGCCACGCGGGGGCGAGGCGCTCGGGCTCGCTCGTCGCGGGAGGCGCGGAGGTGGCGAGGCAGCCGGTGAGGGCCACCAGCAGGGCGGGGCGGGGGAGGCGCCGGATCAGCGGCGGAAGGCCAGCAGGACGAGCGCGACGACCACCGAGGCCCAGAAGCCAAACATCCATGTGAGCAGGTCGCTCTTCAGTTGGCCCAGGCTTTGGGCCAGCTCCTTCCTCAGGGTATCCCCGAGCGCGGCGATCTTCGCATCGAGCTGAAACACGCGCTGTTCCAGCTTCGCGTGGAGCTCCGTCCACCGCCCGCCCCATTTGGCGTCGAGCTCCGCAAGCCGCTCGCCGAGCTTCGCGTCGAAGCGGGCGAAGTTCGTCTCATTCAGCTGGCGGAGATCGGCTCGGTACGTGGCGTCCACGCTATTGAACCAGTTCACCAACTCGTTAGTGACGTCTTCCCCACGCCGAGTGTACGCTCGGCGCGGCGGCCGAGTCAATGGGTGTGGGGGCGCGGTAGTGGCCCAGTTTGATCCGTGACAAACCTTGTAGAGGAACCCCGAGTGGAACTATATAGACGCCTCATAGAGGAA
>JAUYMC010000290.1 GCA_030699545.1 Gemmatimonadales bacterium
GCGCGATGGATTTCGAGAAGTCCACGCTCGAGGCCGTCATTCAGGCGCGGAACCAGGCCGTCAAAGTCGAAAGCGGTGGCGGGAGCGTGAAGCAGATCAGCCAGGCGGAAAACGCGCTCTCGGGCGCGCTGTCGCGCCTGATGGTGGTGGTCGAGCGCTATCCCCAGCTCAAGGCGACGGCCAACGTGGGCCAGCTGCAGGAAGAGCTGACCTCCACGGAGAACCGGATCGCCTTTTCACGCCAGCTCTATAACGACACGGCGACGCAGTACAACACCAAGCAGCAGCAGTTCCCAACCAAGCTCGTCGCCGGGCTCGCCCACGCGCAACCCGCCGAGCTGTGGGAGATCGAGGCCGCGGCCGAGCGGGCGGTACCGAAGGTTGACCTCTCCGTCCGGTAACCTCTTTCAGCAACAGGAAGCCAATCGCCGGCGCACCACCTGGCTGGTGATTGGCTTCGTCGTCTTTTTCGCCTGGCTGGGCTTCGGCGGCGACCTCATCGCGTATTTGTCTACCATCGACAGCGCGCCCGGCGCCTACCATCACGGGTTCCCCTGGCTGGGCGTCGTGATGACGGTCGTCGGGGTGTCGATTGCATGGTACGCCTATCGCACCGGACCGCGAAAAGTGCTGTGGGCGGCGGGAGCGCGTGAAATCGTGCAGGCCGCGAACGACCAGGAGCGGCAGCTCGTCAACGTGGTGGAGGAGATGGCGATCGCCGCCGGATTGCCGCGCCCCAAGATCTGGATCGTCGAGGACGACGATCCCAACGCCTTCGCCACCGGTCACGAGCCGGCCGACGCGCACGTCGCCGTCACGCGCGGGCTGCTCGCGCTGTGCAGCCGCGACGAGCTCCAGGCGGTGATCGGCCACGAGCTGGGCCACGTGAAGAACCTCGACGTGCGCCTGATGACCACGCTGGCCGCCCTGATCGGCGCGATCCTGCTGATGCGCGACGGCGTCGGGCGCATGATGCGGCACGGCCGGATCGGCCGCGTGCGGGGGGGGGGCGGTTCGCGGGGTGGGAAGAAGGGCGGCGCGGGAGCGCTCATCGCCGTCCTGCTGGTACTGTGGATCGTCTCCTGGATTATCGCGCCGCTGATCACGCAGCTGCTCGCGCTGGCCGTGAGCCGGCGCCGGGAGTTCCTGGCCGACGCGATGTCCGCGCAATTCACCCGGAACCCGTTGGCGCTGGCGAGCGCGCTCGAGAAGCTCGAGCGCGCGGCCGCCCCGACGGGGAGCATCAAGCGCGGCGCCGCCCACCTCTGCATCGTCGACCCGCTGGGCCGCCGGATCAGCGAGCGGGAGGGCTGGCTCGCCGACCGGCTCGCCACGCATCCGCCGATGAACAAGCGCATCACTATTCTCAAGGGCATGGGATACGCCCAGCTGAAAGAGGAGCAGCGCCTGCCGGCGTGAAGCTGGCCCTCCGTACCCTCCACGAGTTTCGCTCCCGGCTCGGTCGCTACAAGCTGCAGGAGCGCCGCCTCGCTCGCGCGGCCCTGGCGGACGACCCGGCGATCGACGCCGCGCTGCGCGAGCACATGGCGGAGCACGCCGTCCCGGAGGCCACCGTCCGGCGGCGCGTGCAATCCTACCTCGACGAGATCATCCCCTATTTCAACGTCCTCTCCTATTACAAGCTCGGCTACAACATCGCGAAGATCTTCGTGAACCTGCTGTACAAGGTCAGCGTGGACCACCAGGATGAGCCGGCGCTGAACCGCATTCCGCGGCGCGATGTCGTGGTCTACCTGATGAACCACCGCTCCAACGCCGACTACGTCGTCGTGGCCTACGTGCTCGCGCGCGGCGTGCACGTGAGCTACGCGGTGGGAGAATGGGCGCGCGCCTGGCCGCTCGAATATGTGTTCAAGTCGTTCGGCGCCTACTTCATCCGGCGGCGCTACCGCGAGCCGCTCTATCACACCGTCCTCGAGCGCTACGTCCAGCACATCACGAAGAACGGGGTGACGCAGGGCATCTTTCCCGAGGGTGGGCTGACGCGGGACGGGCGCCTGCGGCCTCCCAAGCTCGGGCTGCTCGATTACATCTGCCGCACGCTGCTCGACCCGGAGTTCTCGCGCGACATCTGGTTCGTGCCGGTCGCCATCAACTACGACCGCGTGCTCGAAGACCGCTCGTTGATCCGCGAGTTGATCGACGAGCGGGACCGGCCCGGCCGCATCGCCCAGTTCGGGACGGTCGTTTCGTATCTGCTGAGCAACACCGCGCGCCTGCTCACCGGCCGGCTCAAGCGCTACGGCCGCGTCGCCGTGAACTTTGGGACCCCGCAATCGCTCCGGGACTGGCTGCGGACGGCGCCGGAAGGCGTCCTGGCGTGGCCCCGGGAGCGCCGCCTGCCGGAGCTCGAACGGCTCGCGCGCGAGATGCTGGACCGCATCGGGGCCATCATCCCGGTGACGCCGGTGCCGCTGGCGGCCGCGACCCTGCTGTCATTCGGCCAGACGGTCGTGTCCCGCGCCGCCGTGCTCGAGCGCATGGACCAGCTGCGCGACCGGCTCCAGGACGTCAACGGGAAGATGGTGCGCGGCGGCGCGCGGATCGCCGAGGTGTGGGACCGGGCGTGGCGCATGCTGCGGATGCGGCGGCTGGTCGTGGCCGACGGCGACGCGCTGGTGATCCTCCCGCGCGGCCGCCCCCTGCTCGAGTATTATGCCAACTCGATCGCGCACCTGGTGCCGATTCGCGGCCCCCGGATGCCGTTCCACAAAGCGCACGAAATCGACGCCAACCTCCCGAGGCTTCGCGCATGATCCTGCTGCTCGCCCTTCTTACGCTGCAACAGACCGACCTCGTGGTCATCAACGCACGCATTTACACCGCCGACGCCAACCGGCCGGTGGTGGAGGCGCTGGCGGTCCGGGACGGACGCATCGCCTGTGTGGGGAGCGCGCGCGCCGCGCTGGCCCTCGCCGGTCCGCGCACCGAGCGCCTCGACCTCGCCGGCCGCACCGTGATCCCCGGGATAGTCGATGCGCACGCTCATCTGCTGGGCCTCGGCCAGGCGCTCCGGACGGTGGACCTCGTGGGGACCCGCTCGTTCGACGACGTCGTCGCGCGCGTGGCCGAGCGCGCGCGGACGGCCAGGCCGGGGGAGTGGATCAGGGGCCGCGGGTGGGACCAGAACGACTGGGCCGACACGCGCTTCCCGGTGCATGCGGCGCTGTCGCGCGCGGTGCCCAACCACCCCGTCTATCTCACGCGCGTGGACGGCCATGCCGCGGTGGTCAACGCGAAGGCGCTCGAGCTGGCGCAGGTAACGGCGGCCACGGCGGATCCTGCCGGGGGCCGCTTCATCCGCGATTCGGCCGGCACTCCGACCGGCGTCCTGATCGATGCCGCGCAGGGCGTCGTCTCGCGCGTCATTCCTCCGGCGTCGCGCGCGGAGCTGCGCGAGCAGACGCTCGTGGCGATCGCGGAGCTGAACCGCTGGGGCCTCACGGGGATTCACGACGCCGGTGTCGGTGCGGAAGGAATCTCGGTCTACGAGGAGCTGGCGCGGGCCGGACGGTACTCGCTGCGCAACTATGTGATGATCCGTTCCAACGACTCGACCCTCGACGCCTTCATGCGGCGCGGCCCGCAGGTTGGCCTGTATGGCGGCCGGCTGTGGGTGCGCGCCATCAAGCTGTCGGCCGACGGCGCGCTGGGGAGCCGAGGGGCCGCTCTGCTCGAGCCCTATGCCGACGAAGCGGGCAACACCGGCCTGATCACGACGCCGATGGACCGGGTGAAGAGCGTGGCGGTGCGCGCGCTGCGGGCGGGCTTCCAGCTCAACGTGCACGCGATCGGCGACCGGGCGAATCGCCTGGTGCTCGATCAGTTCGAAGCGGCGCTGCGCGAGGTGCCGGTGGCTGACCACCGTTTCCGGATCGAGCATGCGCAGATCCTTCACTATCAGGATATCCCGCGTTTCGCTCAGCTCGACGTGATTCCCTCGATGCAGGGGAGTCATCAGTCGAGCGACATGTATTGGGTGCCGAACCGGATCGGCTGGGCGCGGTCGCTCGGCGCGTATGCGTGGCGCTCGCTGCTCAATACCGGCGTCGTGATTCCCAACGGGTCGGATCTGCCCGTGGAGGCGGCGAATCCTCTGATCTCCTTTCACGCGTTCGTGACGCGCCAGGATGCCGACAACTATCCCGCCGGGGGGTGGTTCGGCGATCAGCGCACCACGCGCCAGGAGGCGCTGCTGTCGATGACCTTGTGGCCGGCGTACGCCGCGTTCGTGGAGCAGGAGAGCGGGACGCTGACGGCGGGGAAGTACGCGGACTTCGTAGTGCTGGACCGCGATATCATGACGGTGGCGCCGGAGGAGATCCTGGGGACGCGGGTGGTGATGACGGTGTTGGGCGGGCGTGCGGTCTATAAATACGAAGCCCCCGGGGCGGCACGGTAGGCACGCCCGGGGGCTCCGACACATCGGCTACCCGGAGTCGAGGGCTTGCGCCCTTCGTTCTTCTCTCCGCCGCCACCGTTGGACTGTTTCGTCCTCGGTAGGGCAAGCAGAGGCTCCGGCTTCCATCCCCAAACAACCCCGTCGGGTCGCTCGGTTCGCCAATGTGAGTGCTACGGGTCAGATCGGGTCGCGGACCGACCTTCCGCACTGCACGTCGAGGCACCAGTTCGACGTGGATGAGGCAACGCGACTGGCCTCACCTGTCCGACCCGGCGAGCTGCTCCCGGATCACCGAGCGCCTGAGCCCTTGGTTGCCTCGGCGCCCTCCCCGGAATTTCCGTTCGGACCCGACTTGAAGGCGTTGTTGAGACGCCAGGTCCCAACCCTTCCCTCCAAGCCGCGTGAGAACAATGTAGGGGCCCTCAAAAAACGCGCAAGTGCCGATGTTTCTTCGGGTTAGCTCACTTCGATGTGCACGACATGTGGATGGTAACTCGCTACGGCCATGCTGCATTCCCGCGCTCGTCCACACAATGTGGAGTTGTGAATCCACTTTTCAACCTTCGATGGTAACCTCGCAATAGGCAAACGGGTCGTCGGAATCGGAGGGAATGAACAGGAATCCGGCCCCACTCGTCGCGTACCAGCCCGCGAGCAGCTGCGTCGAGCGGCTCACGGCCGGCTCGGCGAACAGCGCCTCGGTCCAGCGGCGAATGTGACGCAGCTCCGGCGCCCGGCGCGACAGCAGACTCAACGCCGCGCCCCGGCCGTGCGTAGCCCGAAGGAAGTGGGCGATGGCGTGCCCGCGGTCCACGAAGATGTACGCGCGCACGCCGGGCTGATCGTATAGCAGCGTACTCTCATACGGATCGGCCGGCGGCGCATCCATGCGCGGTCCGAAGTACACATAGACGTGCTGTCCTTCGTCGTCCTTGCGCTCCACCACGACGGCGGCCGAATCGGGGTCGAGCCTGGCCCCATGGACCACGTCGTCGGGTAGAAGGATACCGAGCTGGGCGGTCCACTCGAGGGCGGCGAGGGCCTGATCGAGCGGCAGCCCGACGGCATCGTCATAGGCGATGAGCCGCGGCGCCTCGCCCGCCCGCTGAAAGAAGTGGGAGAGCGCGTCGGCGCGGTCTTCAAAGGTCCGGATGACCCGAGAGGTT
This sequence comes from Gemmatimonadales bacterium, assembly GCA_030699545.1. Lineage (GTDB taxonomy): Bacteria > Gemmatimonadota > Gemmatimonadetes > Gemmatimonadales > GWC2-71-9 > 20CM-2-65-7. The sequence goes on from JAUYMC010000290.1 coordinate 5,590, forward strand.
GCGGGAACCGCCATCGGGTGATTATAACCCAAGTTCCCCAGGGAATGGAGGAGGCGCCGCTCGATGCATCGGTTCATCGTTCGCTCGTATGTGATTGGGATCACCGTCACGCTGGCATTCGCCGGTGTCGCGCGCGCACAGGATACGACCAGCCGCGACACGACGCAGCGCGATTCCACGGCGCGTCTCGATACCTTGCCATCGCCGCTGTTGCCCCCGCCGCCGCCGGCACCGCCACCGGCACCGCCGCCGCCACCGCCGCCACCGCCACCGCCCACACCCGAGCAGGTGCGGTACATGGACGGCCTGCGCAGTACGTCGCGCGGCGTCGCTCAGCTCAAGGATGCGGTCGACCGCGTCGTGCGCACGCAGCAGGGGGCCGATACCCTGCGGCGGCGCCGTGCCGCCAGCCGCATGGGCGGCCTCTGCGGCAGCGCTCAAAGCTTCATCAGCAGCGGCCGGGCCAGGATGCAGCCGACCGCCTACAGCGACTCGATGCGCATCGTCGCCCGACGGCTGGTGGTGCGGATCGATTCCCTGGTGAAGGTGCTCCCCGCCTGCGAGCGCACCGCCGTCCGCGAAGCGTCGACGGTGGCCACCGACCTCGCAGCCCGGCTACGGGCCTACGACGACGCGCTGACGGCCTTCCGGGCGGCGGCGGCCGCGCTCAACCGCCCCGATACGACAAAGACCATCAGCCAGCAGTGAGCCGCTGGCTGATGGTCTAAGACATTACAACACAATAAGTTACGGGACCGGCTGCTGTTTCGGCTCCAGCCGCAGGATCCACAGCCCCGTATTGATGTCCGGCACGAAGATGTTGCCGTCCCGCACGACCGCCCCCCAGGCGAACGGCGCCCGCGGGCGGTGGCCCAGCGAGTCGGCCGTGAGCATCCAGCTGATCTCCCGTCCCTGACGCAGCAGGTCGCCCTGCAGCTCGCCCGACACGTCGAGCGCCCGGGCGCCCCCCTGATAATTCCCCAGGTACAGCGTATCGCCGACCACCCAGACGTTGTGGACGCCGCCATCGGTCGGCTCATACCACGCGACTTCGCGCGGCCGAGTGATGTCGGAAACGTCGATCACGTGGAGCCGTCCGAACGTGAGGTTGTTGCCGTCCGCCAGGCCCTTGTAGGGCCGGGCCGCGTAGACCTCGTCCCCCACGAAGACGTACTTCCCCTGCCGCCAGGCGGTGTGCGTGCCGCGCACGAACCCCGGACCCCACAGCTGCTCCACGCGGGCATACACGGCGTTGAGGTCGTACTTGATCTGCGACACGAACTGCGGGTTGGTGGGGCTGCCGCCCGTCATGCCGTTGCCGACGTCGAGAATGACCAGCCCATCGTTCCAGTAGGCGAGATACGCCAGGCCGTCCACGACCATGACGTCGTGCAGGTAGCGGCCCGCCTCGGCCTGCTGGGTCTGCCAGCGCGCCACCTCGCGGGGCTGCGCCGGATCTCGGATGTCGATGATCCGCATCGACCCCGTCGCGTCGTCGGTGATGTACGCGTGGCCCTGATACACGTACGAGCTGTGCACTCCGCCGGACACCGTCTCCGTGTACTCGGAGACCGGCTTGGGGTGGCACGGGTCGCCGGCGTCGAACACGACGATGCCGTTCTTGCGGTTCGACGCGCCTTCGCGCGAGAACACGCCGTAGCGGCCGTCCTCGGTGGTCATCACGTCGTTCACGATCCGCGCGTCGGTCATCATCGAGTCGACGATCTTCGGCTGCGTGACGTCGCTGATGTCCACCGCATAGACGCGGTCGGCGATCGTGGACAGATAGGCGCAGCGGCCCGACGGATGGACCCACACCTCCGCGGCGCTCATCGTGATGGGGAGCCGGCCGCGCACTTCCATGCCGCGGCCCACTTCCCGCGCCGTAACCTTCACCAGCCTGTCCGCGGTACGGCCTCCAGCGGAGGCCGTCACCGTGTACGTGCCCGGCAGCTCGGCCACGAACGTCCCGGCCGGATCGATCTGCGCGACGCCCGGTCCGGCGAGGATCGCCCATTCGATCCCGACGTCCCCGACCGATCGTCCGGCCGCCGTGCGCGGCGTGGCGCGGAACTGCACGACGTCGCCCGTACGCACCGCCGGCGCACTCGGCTCGAGCGCGATCCGCGCGACGCTGTTCGCGATCACCCGCACCCGCAGCGTCTCCGTGGCGGCTCCCGCCGTCGCGGTGATCGTCGCGCGTCCCGGAGCGACCGCGCGGACGCGTCCTTCCGGTGTGACCGCCACGATGCGGGAATTGCTCGAGGTGAAGCGCACCGGATCGGAGCGGCGGTCGCCGTGGCGCGAGAACGCCGTGGCGCCCAGCGTCAGGCGCGAGCCGGCGACCAGGCGCGTGGGACGGGGATCGAGCGCGATCCGCGCCGGCGGCTCGGGAAGCACGTGAACCAGCGCCGCGGCGAACACCTGGGTGGTCTCGTCGCCCGGGATGTAGCCCACGGCGGTGACGCGCGCGTACCCCTGATAGCCGCCGGTGAACACGCCGGAGGTATCCACGTCGCCGACGTCGCCGCCCACGAACCAGCCGATCTGCGCCTTGGGCACTTCCCGCCCCTGGGCGTCGAGCGCGCGCGCGGTGAACTTGAGCGTGCCGCCAATCGGCACTTCGCCGCCGCCCGGCTGCACTTCCACCTTGGCGATGGGCGAGGGCGGCACGGGAGCGGTGGGAGGGGGGGTCTGCTGAACGACGGCCAGCGATACCAGCACGTGCACGAGCATGTCGAATTCCTTTTCGCGCGTGAAGTGAGTGGGACGTGGAGGTTACTGGCGCCTTCCGGAGAGCGGAAGTGTGCGCAACTGTCGCTATGCTGTCTTTATAGTGGCGGAATACGCAGGAAGCAATCTGATTGACAGGCTTCTGGGGTATCCGTACTTTTGCCCCCGGTTCAAGCAATACGTGGCACCGTCACCGGCTGTCTGCGCTTCCGCGAGGACCACTTGTCTCGCGGTTTTTGTTTGAGCCCGTCCCAGGCCGTGGTGGCCTGAGGTCGTTCCAGTCCGGGGCAGTGCCCCTCAGTGCAGAGGTCTGAACAGTATGGCTAAGGGTAAGGTGAAGTGGTTCAACGACGCGAAGGGCTTTGGCTTTATCGCGCAGGAGTCGGGTCCGGACGTGTTCGTTCACTTCACGGCGATCCAGGCGGAAGGCTTCCGCAGCCTCGCCGAGGGCGACAACGTCGAATTCGACGTCGCTCAGGGCCCCAAGGGGCTGCAGGCGCAGAACGTTCGCAAGGCCTGACGCTCGCAGGTCGCACGATTCACGGGCCCGGGCAACTCGCCGGGCCCGTCGCGTTGGCGGTATATTGGCCCGTATGAGCTTCTCCCCCGCACGCGCCGTCCTCTGGGCGCTGGCCACGCCCGCGCTGTTGGCGGCACAAACGCCGGCCGCGGCGTCTCCGGCGGCCTCCGCTCCATCGTACCGGGGCTTCACGCCCGGACGTCCCTATCAGGAATTCGCCACGCGGGCCCGGGAGCTCGCCGGCGGCGACGCGTTGCGCTGCAACACCTCCAGGCAGACGGCGCAGCTCATGGAATGCGGCGTGATGATCCGCGACCCGAAGGACAGCGCGCGGTTCTATCTGAGCGCGTACGTCCTCGAAGGGCGGATCGCGATGGTGTCGTTCACCGACTCCGGCGGTCCGCGACTCGTGGAGTGGGCGCGTCGCGACCTGACGACGCGTCTCGGTCCTCCCAAGCGCCGCGAGCGCAGCATGCTGGAGTGGAGCAGCGGGCGGCACGTCGCGCGATTGAACTGGCGCGGAGCGGGTCAGGCTCGCTGGATTTCAATCACGCTGCGGGACGATGAAGTGATGGACCGGATCGCGCGCTACGTAAATCGATCGAGAAAAGGTACGCCGTAAGCGTCCGCTACGCGCCGCGGACCAGGTCTTCCGCCAGCTTCCCAATTCCGTGCGCGCCCACCATCTGCCCGATCCAGCGCGGCGGCAGCGCCGCCTCCCCATACCGCGCGCCGAGCAGGGCCCCCGCCACCGCGGCGTTCGTGTCGGTGTCGCCGCCGGCCTGCACCAGGAACAGCAGCGCCGCCTCCAGCGAGCGGTCGTGCGTCGCGAACCAGAAGGCGATCTCGACGCAGTGCACGACGTAGCCGTACTCCCCCGCGCGGCTGACGGGCAAATCGGCTTCCGCTTCCCGCGGTACGCGGTGCAGCGCCTCCCGCAACACCCGGGGCGCCCGGTCACCGACGCGATGCAGGACTTCTTCCACGAAATAGATATTGCCGTGCAGCAGCTCACGCACCGCGAGGTTCACCACCGCCGCTCCCCAGGTGCAGCGCTGGTCGGCGTGGGTGATCGCCGCCTGCTGAGTCGAGACGCGGATCAGCCGGTCGGCGTCCTCGTGGTACCGCAACGCCACGGGCAGACAGCGCATCACGCTGCCGTTGCCGGCGGAGCGCCGGGGGTTCTCTTCGTAGACGAGGCGGCCGGCCTCGAACGGCTCGGTGCCGCGATCGATCAGCGACAGCGCACGCCGCGTGGTGGCGCCGATGCCGCGGCCGTCCACCTTCATCCACTTGACCCAGCGGCGGGCGACATCGGCGGCGTCGAATTCCCGGCGCTCGAGCAGCGACTCGCCGAGCAGCAGCGTCATCGCGGCGTCGTCGTCGTAGGGAGAATGCTTCGGCGGGGACGCGAGGTCGGCGATCCCGGCAGGGAACGCCTCCCGGATCGCCTCCGGTGTCCCGAGGTGCTCCGTCGGGACCCCCAGCTGATTGCCGGCCACGAGACCCAGCAGTGCCCCCCGAGCGCGCGAGAGCAGCTCGGGAGACGGGGTGGCGTTCATTGGCCCTCAACATAACACGCGTCATGGGCCTGATTCTCGGCGGCGTCCTCGTGTATGTGGGCCTGCTGGCGGTGCTGTGGCTCCTCCAGGAGCGCATCACCTTCCCCGCGCCGCGGGCGGCGCTGCCCGATCCCCAGGCCGTGCTCGGACATGGCGAGCGGATCGCGGTGACAATGAAGGATGGGACGCGGCTCGTCGGCTGGTATCTCCCCCCTGCACCCCCGCCGTCCCACGCCGCTTCACGCCTTTCCACGCCGTTCCCCGCCGTGCTCTGGTTCTACGGCAACGGCGAGACGATCGCCGACATCTGGCCGATCATCCGCGACTTCCGGCCTCCGCATGCGGCCCTGCTCGTGCTCGACTATCCCGGCTACGGCGGGAGCGAGGGGCGGGCCACGGAGGCGGGCGTCTACGAAGCTGCCGAGCTCGCCTACCAGGCGTTGCGCGGCCGTCCCGAGGTCGACTCAGCGCGGATCTACGTGTACGGACGCTCGCTCGGCAGCGCGCCGGCCACCGCCGTCGCCGCCGAGCACGAGGTGGCGGGCCTCATTCTCGAGTCCCCCTTCACGAGCGCGCGCGACATGGCGCGCCGACACTACCGGCTGGTACCGCGGTTCCTCGTCCGGTTGCGTCTCGACAACCTCGGCGCGATGGCGCGCGTGCGCTGTCCCGTCCTCGTGTTCCACGGGACGGAGGACGTGATCGTCCCCCTGAAAATGGGGCGGACGTTGGCCGCCGCCGTCCCGGGTCCGGTGGAGTTCGTGATGATCGAAGGGTCGGGCCACAACGACACGTATGCGGTGGGGGGGGACGCCTACCGCGAAAAAGTGTGGGCGTTTGTGCGCGGTGCGCAGTGAGCGGTGCGCGGGAGTTCTTGCTGCCGTGCTAGCGTGCCGGTGCTGCTCCATATGCTAGCGAAAAGCCGACGCTCGATCCGACACCCAGACGCGTGCTCGTGTACCGCGTGCCCAGGTGTATGCGACCGATTCGGATCGCCGCGCCAACCGACTTATGCAGTTCGCTCCGTGACGCTCCGTACGTCGTGTTGTACCACCCAAGGGCGCCACCGAGATCGAAGACCGACAGAACGGTCACCTGCGCGGCGAGGCCGTAACCTCGGTCGGTCTCAGAGTAGCGCCAGAAGGCACCGCGGGACACGGCCGCAGCAACGGACAGCACGGCGTCCCCAAGGGGCCGGACGAGACAACGTGCGAGGACCACCAGCATTCACAATCCGGTGAAGTGGCGAACCTAGCAACTCTGCTCACAGGGACGCTATGCCGTTTTGCGCGCCCCTTGACCCGATGACGCACCCTAATGAGCGTTGTGGTGCGGCACCACCGTCTGATGCGAGCGTGGGATGGGGAAACTCGCCCAACAACTGCATTGCGCAATGCCACGACTGTCTTCCGCCGGCCGCGAAATCGTCGTGCTCCTCGCAGACTCTGGCGGTCGAATCCCCTCGGCCGATTGCCTCGCGATGGGTATTGGCCTCAGTAGCCGTCACCAACTGACGCGGACCCTTTGACGCGAGGGCCTCCCCCAGATTGAGGAGTTGTGCGCCTGGATCAAGGCTCTTCATTTGCTGCTCGAATGGGAGGCCGAGCACTAGGAAGAAAAGGGTGGTGGATACGGCTGCTGGCCAAATCGCCTAGCGTGCGACATCACCGCGAGTCAGGGCTTGCTGAGAACCACGACGCGACCTTCCACTACGATCGGCAAAAAGCCTCTCGGTGCCGCCCAAGCCGCCACCTCCCCAGGAAGCTTACGTACGACCCGCCGAGCGCTTACGTCGTAGATCCTGTATTCCACAGGGCCAGGCACGCCTCTCCTAATCCCCTCACCCGGTGTCACATGGAGTGGGGGGAGTCTACGCCCGAACAGAAGGTAGTCGCCGTGGCCGAACACCCATCCTCCCGGTTCACCGAGAATCGGGGACTCGGGAAGCGACACCCGGTGGTTTGTGGCCGTTTCGTAGACCCGTGTCGTGTCCCAACCCTCGTCAGGCCGCTCAATGTAGTGTCTTCCGCTCGGGGAAAAGCGGAAATCCTTGTATGAAGTAGGAGACAGCGACCGGTTCAGCAGACCGTACCGAACGACACTCGCACCGTTCCAGCGGGAGAAGCCCTTGAAATAGAGAGAGGTGTCAAGCGGGACCCAGGTAAGTGCATATGGCGGCGGGACGAGCTCGATCGCCGTCTCTGTACCACCTCGCAGATCGAGCCTAAACACCCCGTGCGGTATGAAACCCAAGCCACCCTCGTAGTTTTCTCCAACGATATAGGCAATGCAGTCATCCCCGCACCACGTATAAGTCCTGACATCTCGCTGGATTCGTGACACGAGCTTCCCCGTTGAGTCGATGATTATGAATTCATGGGGAAGAGCTTTCCTTGGATCGCCGCTTGCAAACACCTCGATGAACGTCAGTCGATCCTGCCTGGGGGCGATCGAGAGGCCGGTAATCGCTGCCGCCTCAGAGTGGTAGATCCGCCTGGTCGCACCAGTCGTGGGATCCAGCAACGTGACCCAGTTTCCGGGTTCCACTCGAACGAGAAATCGCGGCCGCCCAGTCTGCGTTGCCGCGGAAGCGATAACCGCCGTCGCGATGGCAATCGCGGAGACCGCTGACGCTGCGATGACCAGGATCCGCCTGAACCAATCTGGCATACGTAAATCCGCCGGCCTGCTAGATAACGACGACGGGGATCAGCTGATCCCGCGCGGCGTCGAAGCGCCGCTCCGCCACATCGAGCGCCCGCTGCACCTCCGGCTCCCCGGCGCTCGGGTACTTGCTGCTCGCGACCACGCGCCCGGTGAGCCGGCGAACGGCGACCAGCGCGCGCGTCACCTCGCAGCGATCGGGATCGCGGTCGGTATGCCCGGCCACAAGCAAGTCTCTGTACAAAGGAAGGGCCGCGGGATCCCCGAGCACGTAGAGCGACTCCAGGATCTTGGGGCCCAGGAACCGGCGTAGCATCTGGTCGTCACGGATCCGGGCGAACAGCGCGAGGAGCGTGTCGGCGTGACCCGGATAGTACCGCGCCGCCTCCACCGCGGCGGCGACGAACGCGTGATGCGCGCCCGGGGTTTCGAGATACTTCGCGAACAACTCCCACGTCCCGCCCCCCTGGGGATGCCGCTCGGCGAGCGCGAGAAACGCGAAATAGCGGCGTCCCAGCGGCGCGCGCAGATCGCCGATGACCGTCCGCAGGCCAGCCACGCCCCAGCGCGCGCCCACCAGCGCCGCCGCCGCCGCGTGCTGCCATCGCTCGAGCTCCGGAACGCGGAACGTCACGACGTGCGGATCGAGAAAGGCGCGCGACCGCTCGAGCACCGCGAGCAGCAGGCGATCGACCTCGGACAGTGCGGGCTCGAGCGCTTCGGTATTGGGGCGCCGCGCGACCGCCAGCGCCTCCCACCCCGCTCGGCCCAGGTCGAGGCGTTCCCACTCCGCGTCGAGCGCCGCGGCGTCGCGGGCCTCCAGCAGCCGCTCGAGACCGGCGGCGAACTTGCCCAGCAATCGCAGCGTCTCCATGCCGAATTATGACGCTTTTCCACAATCGTGTCGATTCACGTGTCGAAGACGGGTGGATATTGCGCTATCCCACGCCGCGCCTTAGTCTTGCCCCGCGCCCGCCCTTTTCGACATTGGGAGACGTCTCTGCGGAAATCCACGCTCCTCGTTCTCCTCCTCTCTTCGGTGGCATGCGCGGGCGATAGTGCCGGGGCGCCCATCGTCATCGGGCTGGCGGGGCCGTTCTCGGAGCCACGCGGCATGGCGATGCGGCAGGCCGCGGAGCTGGCAATCCGGGAAATCAACGCGCGCGGGGGCGTCCGCCCCAATGGGCGCGGGTCGGGCCGGGAGCTGGCCCTCCGGATTCTCGACGACAGCGGCCGCGCCGATGCCGCGATTCGCGTGGCCACGGTGCTGGCGAACGACCCCACCGTCGTTGCCGTGATCGGCCACCTCACCTCCGGAACGTCGCTGGCGGCCGCCCGCGTCTACGGCGAGGGCCGCCGGCCGGTCACGATGATCTCGCCATCCGCCTCCAGTCCGGACCTCTCCGGCGTCAGTCCGTATGTGTTTCGCGTCTGCCCGACCGATCTCAGCCATGGCGCCCAGCTCGCCCGCTTCGCGCTGCGGCAGCTGGGCGCCCGCCGGGCGGGCCTCATCTATATCGATGACGACTACGGCCGCGGCCTGCGGCAGAGCTTCGCGGCCGAGTTTCGCCAGTTGGGGGGCGACCTCATCTCTGAGGATCCCGCGCTCGGCACGACCCGGACACTCGAGCCGTATCTGGCCCGGTTGCGGCAGCGCGGCGGGGTCGACGTCCTGGTGCTCGCCACGGAGCGCGGCGGCGCCGAGCTCGCGCTGCGGGAAATGACCCGTCTGGGCCTGCGCTGGCCCGTCCTCGGAGGCGATGCCCTCACGGGCATCGAAGTGGAGGGCGTGCGCCTTTCGTCGGCCTACCTCCCCGACAAACCGGGCGAGCGCAATGCCGCGTTCGTGGCGGCGTACGCCCGCGCCAACGAAGGACGCCTGCCCGATCATCGCGGGGCCGGATCGTACGACATCGTCTATCTGCTCGCCCGTGTGCTCGAAGCAGGCGGAACGGACCGCACGGCCATTCGCGATCACCTCGCGCGGGTGGGCCGCGATCGGCCGGCCTATGAGGGTGTCACCGGCGCCATCGCGTTCGACGAACGCGGCGACGTGCCCGCGAAACCCGTGGTCATCGGCACGGTGCGGGACGGACGGCTCGTGACGGACGCCTCACAGTGAACACGATCCGCTGGCGGATCATTCTCGGGCTGTCGGGCCTGCTCGCGGGTCTCGTGATCGCCGCCGTGGTCGGCGTGACCGGCCTGGCGACGCTGCGCCGCTCGCTGGGCGATGAGATCGCCACGCTGCGCAGCTCGAGCGAAGTGGGCAGCGGCCTCGTGACGGCTGTCTTCGATGAGATCCGGGCGGCCGATGTGTACGTGGCGAGGCCCGGCCGCGCCGCCGCCGATCAGTTCCAGGCGGGGGTGGATGCGGCATTTCGCTATCAGAAGCAGCTGGAGGGGCTCGCGGGGCTGACGGAGGCGGACCGCATCACCGTCAGTCGCATCAAGCAGCTCCAGGCCGCGATCCATGTCGAATACGCGATGGCGCATGCCCTGCTCGACCTAGGCCGCCTCCGTGACGCGCAGGTGCGCGCCGGCGGGGTCCGGGCCTCGGTCACGGAGCTCACGCGGCTCGTGCGGGAGCTGTCGGCCCGCCAGTCGGAGCGGGCGGCGCAGGCCGGCGTCCGCCTCACGCGGCTCGCGCGCGAGCGCGAGGTGATCCTCTGGCTCGTGCTGGTCACGACCGCCGTCATCGGCGCGGTGGTGGCGATGTTCACGCTGCGCTGGGTCGAGGGGCCGCTCGTACGCCTCGTGACCGCCGCCGAGCGGTTCGGCAACGGCGACCTGCGGCCCGTGACCACGGGGCAGATGCCGCGGGAGTTTCAGGTGCTGGCGGACGCGATGCGGCAGATGGGCGAGCGGCTGCGCGGCATCGTGGGCGAGGTCATCGGCTCGGCGGACCGGATTGCCGGATCGGCCGGCGATCTCTCGGCCGTGAGCGAGGAGCTGGCGGCCTCCTCGAGCGAGGTCTCCACCGCGATGGTCGAGATCGCGAGCGGCGCCGAGCTGCAGCGCAGCGAGCTGAACGCGACGCAGGCCGGCCTCGACCAGCTGCGCCGCTCGACGGCGGAAATGGCGGAGGCGGCGACGCGGGTGGCCCAGCTGGGTGAGGAAATCCGGACCGTCGCCGACCGGCATCGCGGCGACATCGCGGCGGCCGGAAGCACGCTGCTCGACGTCCGCGAAGTGGTCCGCACGACCGCCACCGAGGTGACGCAGCTCGCCGAGCAGAGCGCGGCGATCGACGACTTCGTCGATCTCATCAAGCGCATTTCCTCGCAGACCAATCTGCTGGCGCTGAACGCGGCGATCGAGGCGGCGCGGGCGGGCGAGCACGGCCGCGGCTTCGCGGTGGTCGCCGAAGAGGTGCGGCAGCTGGCGGACGAATCGGCGCGCGCGGCCGAAGACGTCGCGCGCACCACCCGCGTCATCCGCGAGCAGGTCGAGGAAGTCACGGCGACGATGGCGGTCGGACAGGCGAAGGTTCGGGGGATCGAATCGGTCGCCGAGGGGGCGGCCCGGGGGCTGGCGGAGATCGTGGCGGCGGTGGAGCAGGTCGAGCAGGCGGCGGCGCGCGTGACGCGGTCGGCGCAGGACAACCGGGTGGTGACCGAGCAGCTGGGGCAGCGGGCGTTGCAGGTCGTCAGCCGTGCCGTGGCCCATGCGTCGAGCGCCGAGCAGGTGACGGCGGCGACGGAGCAGCAGGGGGCGTCGACTCAGGAGATGGCGGCGGCCGCCGGTGACTTGCTCCAGGCGGCCGAGACGCTGCGGGGGCTGGTCCGGGGATTCCGGATCTAGCGCTTGGCTTTTTTCTTGGCTTTCGGTTTTTTCGCGGAGGCCGCTTTGCGGCGGGGCGGTCCGCCTCCGGCGCGCAATGCGTCCTGAACCTCCGAAAGGACGCGGTCCCCCTCGTCGGCGCCGATCAGGCCGCGGCGCACCGCGTAGCGGATCAGCTCTTCGACGTCCTCCGGGGTCAGCTCCGCGAGGCCCGCCGCGGCGCGCATGGCCTTGATCAGCGCGTCGGCGACGGGGCTCCGCAGCACGCTCGCGATCCCGGGGAGGGCTTCGAGCAGCGAGGAGATCTGCGATCCGCCGAGCTCGGTAGGCATAAGGTCGCCCAACCTACACCCCCCGGCGGGGAGCCGTCAAGAATTGTGGGTTTGCCCGGCTTCCCGGGGGGGGTAGATTTTCCACAATTGGAGGCGATTCCTGTGGGCCGACGGGGCATCAAGGAGTTTCGCGCGCCGGAAGCGCTGGCGCTGATCGGGGCCGATCGGGAGCACCAGCCGCTGGTGTGTCCGACCTGCGGCACCCGCACGATCCAGCGCGCCCCCCGCCGGCGGGGCGGCGCCTGGGCCGCCGCCGAGCGCGTGAGCCTGACCTGCGCCTCCTGCGGCCGGCACGCCTACTATATCGCCCGCGGTCTCGAGGCGCCGCGGGACGCCACCATGGATCCGCGCCTCTGAGTCCACGCGCACCGCAGGGACGCCCGCGTGGCCGGTGACGCCATCCAGATGATGGGGACGGTCACGGAGGTGCTGCCCAACACCACGTTCCGCGTCAAGCTGGAGAACGGCCACGACGTGCTGGCGTACGTCAGCGGGAAGATGCGGAAGAACTACATCCGCATTCTGCAGGGCGACCGCGTGGCGGTGGATCTTTCGCCCTACGACCTGACGCGGGGACGGATTACTTACCGGTATAAATGACGCCACGAGGGGAGACGACGATGAAGCGAATGATCTCAACCATACTGCTCGGATTGACGCTGGGCTGCACGACGTTACGTCCTGTCAACGATTACCAAACCTACGTGACCACCACAAAGCCCAGTCGCGTTTGGGTTACCACGCGGGAAGCGGGGCGACCGCTGCTGGTGGAGGGGCCGCGTCTTGTTCATGATACGCTGGTGGGCTTCGTGGGCGGCCGCTATCGCGAGTTCGCGCCGGGCGATCTCCAACATGTGCGGATCAAGCGGCCTGCGACGGGGCGCACGACGCTCCTACTTGGAACAAGTCTGGCGGTCGCGGCGACCCTCGTCGTTCTGCTCGCGAGCAACGGCCCGCAGACCTCCCCACCGACGCCCGAAGACCCCGCGGCGCGGCTGTTGCGTCCCTAATCCCCTGGGACGCGCAGGAAGGCCAGCAGCCGCTTGACCATCGCGTCCGTACCGCGCATGCCGCCTCGGATCTGATAGGCCGGTTTGTGTGTGCGACAATCATACAGGGATAGGGTGTCCCATAAAACGAAGAGGAGCCCGTGGATGTTCGATGCCTCCCCCAGCGGGCAGATGTCGGCCAGCGCGTCGCGCTCGATGGACCACATCCCGCTGCGGCGCAGCGCGGTAACACCGCCATCATTCAACTGTTGTCGGACTTTCGCGGTGATCTGCAGGGAATTCTGATCGTCGTCCGCGGCGATCACCACCACTGTCCGAAAGCTATCCCCTACCACCGTCGGGCTCGCCATCTCCGTGATCTTCCCATAGGGGCCCGCGCAGGCTGCCGCGATCAGCATGACCAGCCCCAGCCCCAGCATCCACCGTACCAGCATTGTGCAGACCTCCGAGGTATTTAAAAAGCGCTGACAGCACATCTGCTTGCGCCGCATGATGCGAGACAGCGCCCCGTGCCGAAACACAGCACGGGGCGCTGCATTGCAACGAGAATCGGCTTCCCGTTTAGAAGAGGAAGTCCACACCCAGCGACCAGTTCCACCCGGTCGTCGGAGCCGCCGTCAGCGTCTGGGCCTGCGTTTTCCCGTATGACAGCGACAGGATCATGTTCATCGCGGGCTGGAACGAGAAGTACGACTGGAAAGCCATCTTGGACTCGATGTCGTACGTCGTCCCCGTCTCATCCGTGAACTCGAACGTCACGGGCTTCCACACGCCCACGTCGAGCCCGTACGTGCGGTTGTAGGTGTAGCGCACCGCGCCGCCGACGTCGTTCCGCTTGGCTTCGGCGTTGTCCCGATAGGTATCGTGATTGAAGTTGACCCGTCCCATCACTTCCATGCTGTGCGGGCCGTTGTCGACGAAGCTATAGCGGACCTCCGTCGTCATCCGGCTCGTCTTCGCCAAATCGGACGACAGGTAGGGACCGGGGGTCGTACGGGTCGCATCAATCCCGCCGACGGTGCTGTTGTAATCCCACGTGCGATCATTGGCCGGGCGGGTGCTGGTGATGAACGGGATGTCGTCGTTTCCCGCCTTGTACATCACGTTGAACCACAGCTCGCGCTGGTCGGAATTGAATAGCGCATACGCCACCTGCCCGAGATAGGCCAGCCGCCTCCAGTCGAGATTGTTCTGCCCGGGGGTGGCGCCGCCCGACACGAGAATCTTGTCGTTCAGCCAGGCATAAGCCAGCAGGTTGCCGCGGTTCGGGTGCGACCAACCGGCGAAGCCGCCACGGTTGTGCTCCTGCGGAATGCTCACGGGCCAGGGGCCGAAACCCGAGACCTCCGAGATCCCCTGGTTGTTGAACGCCAAGCCGAACACGTTGTTGTCTTTCATCTGCGTGAACCGCAGGTCGTACTCATCCAACGAAAAGACGCCGAAGGTCCACTCGCGCGTCGGGCTGCCGTCCGGCGTCAGATACATTTCGGTCCAGAGCCCGAAATGATCCGCCACAGGGCCGCCCGTGAAGATCGCGAGCCGCGACGTGGGGTTGGACGAGATGGGACCTGCTTCCGAGGCGCCATTCGCCTTGGACTGCGCTGCGAAGACGCTCTGGTACCGGAGGGACAGGTAGGGGAACAGCGACATGCTCAACCGCTTGCCGCCCAGCGAGCCTTCCTGGCCCGCCTCGATCCGCTCGGTGACGAACGGAATCCGATAGCCGTTGAGCCGGAATTTCTTGCCGGTAAACGTAAAATTCGGCACGGGGGCGCCGAACATCACATGGCACTGGGCGCAGGTCATGCCGGTCTGTCGCGTAAACGACGGGACGGCATAGGCCGACGCCACCAGTGTCAGGGCCCCCACTGCCACGATACCGCAGGCTACAATAAAGCGACGCATCGTGTGGCCTCCTTGGAACAGGACCGTTGACGAATTACTCCGCACACTTCCCTTCACCGCTGGCACCACGTCCCACCTTGTGACTCTCCCGCGCGATGTAGTGGATGAGCGCCTCCACGTCATCGCCCTTGAGCCGCATGTTCGGCATGCGGGTGTTGTTGTACTCTGCGAGCAAGGCTTTTGCGACGGAATCGGTTTCGAACATCGGGGTGGGATTCTGCACGAAGCGCCGCAGCCAGTCGAGATCACGCCGCTCCGTCACGCCCGCCAAGTCAGGACCGGCGCGCTTGCCCTGTCCGATCGAATGACACCCCACGCACCCGCGGTTACTGAACAGCGACTGGCCCCGCTTCGCCATGGCGGCATCCGGCTGGAGGCACGCGCTCGCGCTCGCGCTCGCCGTGGAATCCTGCGCGGCGGCGCGTCCCACCCCCAACACCAAGAGGCCCGCCACAAGCGAGCCTGTCCATCTACGCATGTGCATCGAGACTGTTCTCCCCAAATGGTAGTAGGCGACGATCCAACCGCTGGCCCATAGGATTTCGCCTAGAACCATTTCTGTCAAGGGTATTGATCCCTAATCCCCTTGCAACCTGCCGGGCCGAGATCGAGATTAGCAAGGGGTTTCGGGGGATGCGCGTAAACTCTTGTAGGAGCGATTCCTATGCGATTCTGGACCATCTTGAGCAGGCTGATCGCTACCATGCCCATCGTGGTAGTGATGCCGCTGGCGGCGCAAACGCAACGTTGGACCATCGAGCCGAAGACCAGTCTGGCCTGGTGGCAGATCGACCCGCACTACGAGCACCTTTGGGCCACGACGTGTC